>NZ_CP080467.1:2040000-2072500 GCF_022674245.1 Alicyclobacillus acidoterrestris | reverse complement strand
TTCGGCGGCTGGCTCCATAACGGTTACCTCACCGACTTCGGGTGTTGCCGACTCTCGTGGTGTGACGGGCGGTGTGTACAAGGCCCGGGAACGGATTCACCGCGGCATGCTGATCCGCGATTACTAGCAATTCCGGCTTCATGCAGGCGAGTTGCAGCCTGCAATCCGAACTACGAACGGCTTTTTAGGTTTTGCTCCACCTCGCGGCTTCGCTTCCCGTTGTACCGCCCATTGTAGCACGTGTGTAGCCCAGGACATAAAGGGCATGATGATTTGACGTCATCCCCGCCTTCCTCCGACTTACGCCGGCAGTCACCTGTGAGTCCCCACCTCTACGTGCTGGTAACACAGATCAAGGGTTGCGCTCGTTGCGGGACTTAACCCAACATCTCACGACACGAGCTGACGACAACCATGCACCACCTGTCTCCTCTGCCCCGAAGGGAAGGTACATCTCTGCACCGGTCAGAGGGATGTCAAGCCCTGGTAAGGTTCTTCGCGTTGCTTCGAATTAAACCACATGCTCCACTGCTTGTGCGGGCCCCCGTCAATTCCTTTGAGTTTCAGTCTTGCGACCGTACTCCCCAGGCGGAGTGCTTATTGGGTTTCCTTCGGCACTGGGGTGTGTCCCCCCAACACCTAGCACTCATCGTTTACGGCGTGGACTACCAGGGTATCTAATCCTGTTTGCTCCCCACGCTTTCGTGCCTCAGCGTCAGTCACTGTCCAGCAAGGCGCCTTCGCCACTGGTATTCCTCCACATATCTACGCATTTCACCGCTACACGTGGAATTCCCCTTGCCTCTCCAGCACTCAAGTCATGCAGTTTCCAAAGCAATCCCAAGGTTGAGCCTTGGACTTTCACTTCAGACTTACACAACCGCCTACGCACGCTTTACGCCCAGTGATTCCGGACAACGCTTGCCCCCTACGTATTACCGCGGCTGCTGGCACGTAGTTAGCCGGGGCTTCCTCACTCGGTACCGTCTCACAAGGAGCTTTCCACTCTCCTTGTCGCTCTCCCCGAGCAACAGAGCTTTACAACCCGAAGGCCTTCTTCGCTCACGCGGCGTTGCTCCGTCAGGCTTGCGCCCATTGCGGAAGATTCCCTACTGCTGCCTCCCGTAGGAGTCTGGGCCGTGTCTCAGTCCCAGTGTGGCCGGTCACCCTCTCAGGTCGGCTACGCATCGTCGCCTTGGTGAGCCGTTACCTCACCAACTAGCTAATGCGCCGCGGGCTCCTCTCTCAGCGATGCAGTTGCATCTTTCAACACAAGTAGATGCCTACCCGTGTATTATCCGGCATTAGCACCCGTTTCCGAGTGTTATTCCAGTCTGAAAGGCAGATTGCCCACGTGTTACTCACCCGTCCGCCGCTAGCCCCGAAGGGCTCGCTCGACTTGCATGTATTAGGCACGCCGCCAGCGTTCGTCCTGAGCCAGGATCAAACTCTCAAAAAATGGCGTTGTTACATATGTTTCAATCGTCGCTGTGACCAAAGGTCACGTCGACCGAAACTTTTAGGCGTGTGTGTTCAGTTTTCAAGGAACCAAACCTGCTGTGAAAGCCCCACTGAAGCTGATTCAACGAGGAACCAGATGAAGTGATTCTTTCAAGCAAGTGCCGCTTCTATCGAAGCAGCCTAAGTACTATATCACGAACTGATGTTCGTTGTCACTGGTAAGTTTTTCATCCCCGGTCATCGCCGAAGTGTTGACTCCGAGATGACATCCTACGACCTCGACGATACGTCCAACCATCACTCAAATCCACACTTGGAGCGAAGTGATGAGATAACTTGTCGGCGTCGAACACCGTGAAGTGACGATGAGTAATATAGCATAGAGTGATCGAAATGGGCAATAGAATTTTGTTCCATATCCGCTCCCTATCGAAGACGAATCCTGTCGAGGCGATATATGCTGCCTTCTGTGACTCTCGGCTACACCCGCCTGCGACTGCTCAGCGCCACGCGATACACTCACAGGTCCCTCAGAGATTCATCCACCCACTCGGCGTTGGCGTAGTGAATTGCGCTAGTCATCTCGTCAAACGATGAGAAACATTCAATCGCCTTGCCGCCACACAGCGCTGCGCCGACAGCAGCCTCTTCCTGATGGCGCGGAACAAGCAATGATTGACCAAATGCCTCGGCCATCAACTGGGCCATATACGGACTCTTGCGAATGGCGTTGCCTGCGCCCACCAGGTGCCGGATGCTTGATCGCAGTGCGCTCGGCAACTGCTGATAATACTCAAACAGCTCAGAGACTACGCCGTGCAAAACGCCCATCATGAGATCGACTGGCGTGAAATTATCCACACCAATGTTCGTCATGGCGCCGCGCTCCTCTGGCGATTGTCTCGTTCCAAAAAACTTCGGCGAGACCTGTAACGTCGTATGCGACGGACGTTCCCCCATGTAAGGGCCAAGCTTGCGCTCCGAGATGTACTCGGCTCCGCGCGTGACTTTCTGCAGTGCATGCTCCATCGTTTCGTACAAGGATGCTGGAACGGATGCGCCAAACAACTCGAGTACTTGCCGAAAAAACGACTCCACAAGTGCGTACGCGCCGCCCCCGCTCAACGTCGCCCCCACAAGCAAGTAGTGGTGAAAGAGAAATGGTCGCGTCTCAAACCCTTCGACAACCATGTACTCCGGCACCATCAGGGAAACCTGCGCGCCCGTTCCCACGTTCACCAATAACGTATCGGCGAGCGATCGAACCGAGCCAAGGTGAGCAGCCTGATTGTCACCGATGGCGTTTGTCACGGCAATCCCGTCACGCGTCCGACCAATCACACTGCATGAAGGTGCGATTTCCGGAATGAACGACAACTGAATCCCCGCGTTGCCAAGTGCCTCGACATCGAATGTGAGACGGCGCTCGTCAAAGAGACCCAACGATGCAGCAAGCGTTACGTCCGTTACCGGCCGGGACAAGCCACTTAAACGCATGGTGACGTAGTCGGCAATGGTGCAGAGAACCGCCGCGTCTGTTGGCACCTGCTGCTCGAGCACGTGTGCATAATGCGTCAATAAACCGTACCCACTCGGCACTCGGTAACCCGTCCGCTCATAGAGGGAATCCGCATAGGTCATCTCCCCCTTGTAGATACGCGTCCCCAGGTTGTTCCGCCACGTGTACAACGGGCTCACCGGCATCCCCTGCGCATCTAAATAGACAATGCCATGCATTTGCCCGGACACACCAATGGCCCCGATTTCCCTGTGCCGCTGCAGTGTCTCTGACAAGATGTCCTCCACAATGTGCATGATACGATTTGCATCCTGCAGTTCATCTTCTGCTCGAATCACAAGTTGACTATCGTTCGCCCGCGTCACCGTATCTACGATCCCGCTAACCGCCGTATCCACCACGACACCGCAAATCGACGTCGTGCCCACGTCGATGCCCAACAGCTTCACCGCTTCATCCCCTACTTCCGCGTCCATCGCCGCAAAGTCTCGTCCTTCACTTTACAACACTCGCCGCTACGGACTAAAGATAGGCGACGAGAAAAACCAAAAACGGGCGCCATTGCGCCCGCCACTTCTATGTTACAGTTATCCTGTGCCCTTCACCCGACCTCACTTGACGCCGAGGGTCAAGCGCAAAGCTTGTTCATCAAAACCGACTGAAAAAGAAGCCGGTCTATCGCAACGCGATTGCACGTCATAGTGCCGACCCGATTGCGCAGAAACGTGAATGCCTTCCATCAGTTCAACAATGTGCAGCGCCAGTTCGCCACTTGCGCGATGTGGTCTGCCTTTGCGAACCGCATCGACCATGTCGGCTACAGCCAGCCCGCGGCTGTTCTCCTCGAACCCAAATAGGTGCGCGACCTCGCTCCACGCCGTTGCACTCTTCCGGCGCACCCGTACGCTGCCAGTGAAATAATTCGGATCCGGCACACTCAACGTCCCCTCCGTCCCATAAATTTCGATTCGCGGAAGCTCAGCGTGCCACACGTCAAACGACGTGACGATGGTTCCAATTGCACCTTGTTCAAATTCCAGCAGGCCCGTCACATGTGTCGGCACATTCACGGGAATCTTCTCACCAAATCTCGATGTGGTCGTAATGGTGCGCTCTGGGAACGTCACCTGCGTCAGGCCAGTGAGTCGCCGCACAGGCCCCAATAAATTGACGAGCGCCGTGAGGTAATACGGCCCCATATCAAACATCGGGCCGCCGCCAGGCTGGTAGAAGAAATCTGGGTTCGGGTGCCACGACTCCACTCCGTGCCCGACCATGAATGCGGTTGCAGCGACCGGTTTGCCAATCCAACCATCGTCTATCAATTTTCTGGACGTCTGCAAGGCACTCCCGAGAAACGTATCCGGGGCTGCACCAACGCGAAGGTTCTTCTCTTTCGCTAGAGCCAATAGCGATAACCCTTCTTCCAAGTTGAGGGCCAATGGCTTCTCCGAATGAACGTGCTTGCCAGCCTGCAGCGCGCTCATGGACACATTCGCGTGCGCACTCGGAACGGTCAAATTTATCACGAATTCGACGCCTTCATCTGCCAATAGTTCCTCGACGCTGCAGGCCTTCGGGATGCCAAATTGCTCAGCGCGGCTCTTCGCGCGGGAAACGTCGAGATCGGCACAGGCGACCACGTCCAAGCCAAATGCCAAACAGTTCTTAAAATAAAATTCACTAATGTTGCCACAGCCGATAATGCCTACCTTTGCACGCTCCATACACACGTCCTCCTTTGCCGAAACCGCTTGCACAACCAACCGATTGCCTGGTGCTCCCGCGGTATTCCGCATCACTCTGCCTTAATTAGTCTACTCGTTATACAAAAGAAGACAACGCTTATCCTGTATTTTCTGAAGTTTCGATGTCGCCGCGTTTTTCGGCGATCCGATAATCTCCACCCGATTGTAGTACAATAAACGGCGCCACCAAGAGCCTATACATCAAACAAAGGCTCAGGTATGGAGAGGAGATTCGAAGCGTTGAGTAAATCAGATTCAAACCTGGCGCGAAACCTCAAATCGCGTCACATCCTCATGATGGCGCTCGGCGGCACCATCGGAGCTGGGATATTTCAAGGAAGCAGTTCATCCATTCACATCGCAGGTCCAAGTGTACTCATCACCTACCTCATCGGGGGACTCATTCTCTTGGTCGTGATGCGCGGACTCGCCGCCATCGCACTGCGATATCCACAGGCCACCACGATTAAAGGGCTGATTGAGCCTATCCTAGGGCCCTTCGCAGGCTATGTCGCCGGTTGGATTTACTGGCTCGACTGGGTTCTCGTCATGGCGGCCGAGACCGCAGCAGCGAGCACCTTTTTGCAGTACTGGTTTCCCTCAGTTCCACTATGGGTATTGGCACTGCTGGTCGCTACCGCAATGACCATTCTCAATTTAACGCCTGTCCGCATCTTCGGAGAGACAGAGTATTGGCTCGCAGCCGTCAAGATTGTGACATTATCCTTGTTCATCATTTTTGGCGCCATTGTCCTTGCCACTCGATACTCAGGCAGTCGAATCAGCGACAACTTAGTTGGACACGGAGGCTTTTTCCCGCATGGTATCGGCGGAGTCGCAGCGGCCATGCTGGTGGTCATGTTTTCATTTGGCGGGATCGAAATGATTGGTATGACGCTCGGGGAAACGGAGAATCCAGAACAAACCATCCCTCGCGCCGCACGCAACGTCATTGTTCGGATTTTGCTATTTTACCTATTGCCGATTGCCGTGATTGTGTGTCTTATCCCGTGGTCGCAAGTCGGCGGTACACAAAGTCCATTTGTCATGGTCTTTTCGCAGATTGGCATTCCATACGTCGGCGGAATCATGAACTTTGTCATGCTCACAGCCGTACTCTCCGCCATCAATACAGGGATGTACGCAACAAGCCGGATGCTGTACACGCAAGCGATGGACGGGTTTGTGCCCAAGCTCTTCCGCAAGACCAACCAACACAACGTACCTGTGACGGCCTTATTATTTAGCACCATCTTTCTGTACGTAGGCGTCGCTGTCGCCTTTTTTGCAGGCAGCAACACGTTTAACGATTTGATGGTGATTCCTGGATACACGGTCATGATGGTCTGGATGCTCCTGCTCTTGAGTCAATGGCGGAACGCAGGTGCGAAACCGACAACCATCTTGGCCCTCGCCGCTCTTGTCGCCATCTTCATCGCGGTGATAGCCACCTCGGCTGTCGCGGGGACTATCGTCAGTTTTGGCTGCGTCGCCGTGATCGCCATCAGCTATCTGTTCACAAGAGCGAAATCTTGACGTACCGTTATCCGACGTCACGCGAGCAGATAATACCTACACAAATTGCGCCAAACGGGAGATGAAGCCGATGGGCCTCTCTCCCTCCTTGACGCCTTCATGCTTTTTACTGCTGAATAAACTCCGCCATCGAGTGAACCGAAATCGTCCCTGCAGAAGCCGGTCGGAAGCGATTTTCACCGCTTGGTCTTTGCAAAAATTGCACCGTCTTCGGTACGCCTGGGATTAAGTCGAAATAATTATCGGAGAAAATCCCGTCCTCTTCCGAAGAAATCCAAACGTTTTTCGCCAAGATGTCGGTTTCGAGTACAAATGTCGATCCGCCACTGCCCTCGACCTCCCGCACCACGATGGTTGGCATTTGCAGCGAAATTTGATTGGCTGGCACAAAATAGTGCTCCTTCGCATCGACGACTTCACCGTTTTGCTCTAACGTGACAACCAATACGACGTCACTTGCAGCATGCTCCCCGACAAACGTCGAGACAGGCGCAGCGTAGAAGACGCTCGCAGTATTGCCTGGTACCGACACAGACTCGACTCGCTCGTTCAGGCGATTGCCGGCGAAATCAAACACCGTCATGGAAAGCGTCCCGACGGTAGCGTCGAGGATGTCGGAAATCACGTGGACTTCAACCAATTCGTCAGTCCCACCAACGGACACGGACACGTCGCGAAAACTCTTTTTCGCGTAATATTGCAGCGCCTTCCAGCGGCCGTAATAATCCATGCTCGACCACGAAGCCACAGGCCAACAGTCGTTCATCTGCCAATAAAGCGTCCCCATACAGAAGGGTTTCTTGCGACGATGTGCCTCCATCGCCATTTTGATGGCCTCAGCCTGCAAGACCTGACTCATATACAAAAACGACGAAAAATCCTTCGGCTGTTTGAAGTAAATATCCATATACTCCTTAATCAGTCGATTGCCATCGCCGCTGCGTTGATGCCAACGCATCACGTCCGATTCCAGCGCCATGTCCGCCGCACTGGCATACGTCTGAACCGTTTTCAGCTCAGGAAACGATTGAAAACCGTATTCACTCATGAACCGTCCGAGATAGACGTTATAGTTTGCGAACGGCTCCACAGCGTGCCATACGCCCCAGTAGTGAATATCTCCGGAAGTCGAGTCGTTGCGCGCATGCTGATGTTTGTCATGTGTCAAAGCTTGCATTGGTGACGACGGCCAATAAGCCGCACCTGGCGCAAGGCGCTCAATCACCTCGGGCAAGATACGATGGAAAATCGCTTCGTAGTCCGCCCAAATTTTTGCCCGAATTTCTGGCGAATACTGCTGTTTCCAGCCCCAACCGGCGTCCTCGTCGTACTGCGACCAGGCCGTGTCGATCTCATTGTTACCACACCACAGCGCAATACATGGGTGGTTCCTGAGCCGCGTTACATTCTCTTGCGCCTCCAGGCGGACATTTTCCAAGAAGGGTTCGTCCCCCGGATACATGCTGCAGGCAAACATAAAATCCTGCCAGACCAAAATTCCGTATTCGTCGCACAGGTCATAAAACGCATCATTTTCATAGATGCCGCCACCCCAAACGCGCAGCATATTCATGTTGGACTCGACAGCTGTCACAATCTCATGCTTATAGCGTTCGTACGTCACTTCCGTGAGGAAGCTGTCATTGGGGATATGATTCGCACCCTTCGCAAACACTGGCACGCCATTGAGCTCAAAATAGAACGAAGTACCATCGGCGTCTTTCTCGCGAACGAGGCGTAGGGATCGCAAACCTGTTCTAGTCGACTTATGGGCCACCTCATGCCCACCGCGCAAAAGTGTCGCCGTAAACGTATACAACGCTTGCTCGCCTAAGCCGCGCGACCACCAAAGCGCCGGATTCTCCAACACGACGTCCACTTCCACCTGATTGATCCCTGCGCGCAGCTCGACCGCTTCGCTCACATCAACACCATCTGTCCGAATCTGAACGCTTCCTGCAAAATCCTCGTCGACTTCCACCGTGATGACGGCAGTCAACTTCGCGCGAGTGCGCTGCACTTCGTTCTGCTGGATAAAGAAGTCTGTAATACGAGCCTCGGACCAAGCTTCCAACCAGACATCGCGCCAGATTCCACTCGTCACAAAACGCGGACCCCAGTCCCACCCGTAGTGATAAGGCGCTTTCCGAGCGAACACACTGAGGCGCTTATCGCCAAGGCCTCCGCGTTCTGACTGGTCATTCGTCGCCGGCAGCGCGTAGCCCAGTTTCTCCAATTTCGGCAAATCCTCTTGAATGGGCGAACGGAAATGTACCTTTAGCACATTGCTCTTCGCCTTGAGCAGCGCTTTCACGTCCGCTCTCCACGTCCGAAACATATTATCTGCAGACAAAATCAATTGATTGTTGAGGTAGACGTCTGCATACGTATCCAAACCAGCGAACACTATCTCGACATGTGTGTTGGCCAGCACATCCTCCGACACGTCAAACTGGCTCGTGTATTCCCAATCCTTCTTGTCAATCCACTGTAAATCTCCCTCGTTTGTCCCATAGAACGGGTCCGGAATGCGCCCATTGCGCAGCAAGTCCGTATGCACACATCCTGGAACCTGCGCCGGCAGCCAATCAGATTCGTCAGCGGCTTTAAACTGCCAGTTGCCAATCGTGCTCCTATTTTCCCCCATGATGCCCTCCTGCTTTTGACCAGCGCAAGTACGACCACCTCGTCGGCCACAAAAAGCAGCCTAACCCCTACCTGCACTCCCAAACTGTTAGCGCTAACAAAGAATCTCTACGCCTTGCAATGTACCACAACACCAGCCACTTTTGTAGAGTAAAATAAGGCTAACAAAACCTAATTTTTAGGGAAACGTAATTGAGTAGCGCGGTGGAATGCGTAGAAACACCAATCAAGTAGCTACAACAGAGGCTACATCCGCACATTTACGAAACACAATAGAAACTTCTAGCTAGCTTCATGCGTGCGTGTGTGCGCGAAGTCGGACCGTTGGCAACAGATGCACCCCTTGGCGGGGCCCATAGCGCAGGATTTCTGCCTTATTTGTGACATTGCAGCGGATCCGGGGCATTTAGTGCACGAAAATTACCTTATGCCCGCAAAATCACCGGAAATCGAGGCCCAGGGCGGCGAATAGGGTATTTTTTCGACCTTATCCGGCGGCTTTTCAGTTGATATGTCTTATTAGGACATCCCGCGGCCAGCCAAGTACCATCGCAGCCCAAATCGCTGCCCCTCCAACAAAAAGAGCCCCAAGGTCCCGCCTCTCAGCGTTCCCATCAGGGCCCTCCGCTATTGTTACCAGACATACAAGCGCTGAACTCGTCCTACCGGCTGAAGCCTGCCGCAAGAAGCGACCATAGTCTACCAACCAAGCTTTTGAGCGAGCACAGCACGAACTCATTTGGTGCGGTCGAGAGGACTTGAACCTCCACGGGGTTGCCCCCACAAGAACCTGAATCTTGCGCGTCTGCCAATTCCGCCACGACCGCATGTACAAGGGACGCCAATTGGACGAGCCCGGCTGTAAGTTGGCGGAGCTGACGGGATTCGAACCCGCGATCTCCTGCGTGACAGGCAGGCATGTTAGGCCTCTACACCACAGCTCCGCGATATCAAACTACTGGCGGAGTGAGAGGGATTCGAACCCTCGATACGGTTATTCACCGTATACTCGCTTAGCAGGCGAGCGCCTTCGACCTACTCGGCCATCACTCCATATGTGGTGGGTCATGAAGGAATCGAACCTTCAACCTGCCGATTAAGAGTCGGATGCTCTGCCAATTGAGCTAATGACCCACTTTCGAGGACACTGCTGTCCAATTCAACCAGTCGGCGACTCGCAATCCACAAGGGACCAAAGAAGTCACGACCATGGCTGCCGAACTAGGACTCGAACCTAGACTAACTGAGTCAGAGTCAGTCGTGCTACCATTACACCATTCGGCATCGGGCTTGTCAGTGCTTGATTCCAATATCAAGCCTAACTTGGTGGAGGTAGACGGATTCGAACCGACGACCCCCTGCTTGCAAGGCAGGTGCTCTCCCAGCTGAGCTATACCCCCAAAAATTATATCCACATGTCCCATTATCGATCTCGCCAAAGCAACATCGATTGGTCGGAGCAGCGGGATTCGAACCCACGACCTCCTGCTCCCAAGGCAGGCGCGCTACCAAGCTGCGCTATGCTCCGTGATGATGGCGTGCCCTGAGAGATTCGAACTCCCGACCTTTTGATTCGTAGTCAAACGCTCTATCCAGCTGAGCTAAGGGCACACTGGCTGGGGAAGAAGGATTCGAACCTTCGCATGACGGTACCAAAAACCGTTGCCTTACCGCTTGGCTATTCCCCAACGTGGGGTGAGTGATGGGAATCGAACCCATGCATGCCGGAATCACAATCCGGTGCGTTAACCCCTTCGCCACACTCACCATATAATCTTTGAGATGCGCTTCTCATGCAGTATACCAAATATCCACACGAGAATCATTCACATCTTGGTGGAGGGGGAAGGATTCGAACCTTCGAAGCTTTCGCAACGGATTTACAGTCCGCCCCAGTTGGCCACTTTGGTACCCCTCCGGATGGAGCCACCTGTCGGATTTGAACCGACGACCTGCTCATTACGAGTGAGCCGCTCTACCCCTGAGCCAAGGTGGCATATGTGGTAGCGGCGAGTGGATTCGAACCACCGACGCCACGGGTATGAACCGTGTGCTCTAACCAGCTGAGCTACGCCGCCACAATGGCGGAGAGAAAGGGATTCGAACCCTTGAGACGGTTTTAGCCGCCTACACGATTTCCAATCGTGCTCCTTCGACCAACTCGGACATCTCTCCGCGATGGTGCGGCTAATAGGAATTGAACCTATGACCCCCACCGTGTCAAGGTGGTGCTCTCCCTCTGAGCTATAGCCGCACGAGGCTGACGTGATATCGCGCACCACGTCTGATAAACGCCTCATCATGGAGCGGAAGACGGGATTCGAACCCGCGACCCTCGCCTTGGCAAGGCGATGCTCTACCCCTGAGCCACTTCCGCGTGTGGTGGGCGCTGACGGGATCGAACCGCCGACCCTCTGCTTGTAAGGCAGATGCTCTCCCAGCTGAGCTAAGCGCCCACTCGTGGTGACCCCAGCGGGATTCGAACCCGCGTTACCGCCGTGAAAGGGCGGTGTCTTAACCGCTTGACCATGGGGCCATGATCTGGAGCTCCCAACCAGGCTTGAACTGGTGACCTCATCCTTACCATGGATGCGCTCTGCCAACTGAGCTATGGGAGCAAATTGGCTCCCCGAGTAGGATTCGAACCTACGACCCTCCGATTAACAGTCGGATGCTCTACCGCTGAGCTATCGAGGAATGTGGTGGAGGTAGACGGATTCGAACCGACGACCCCCTGCTTGCAAGGCAGGTGCTCTCCCAGCTGAGCTATACCCCCACATCGACAGGAGAATACTCGTCCATCATCGTTGAAACAAGACGATGCTACTGGACACTGTAACTTACACGCGCCCTTGTTCCAAATAAGTTACAATGGAGCGGGTGATGGGAATCGAACCCACGCTATCAGCTTGGAAGGCTGAAGTTCTACCATTGAACTACACCCGCATGTCTTTGGCGTGTCCGGAGGGATTCGAACCCGCGACCCACAGCTTAGAAGGCTGTTGCTCTATCCAGCTGAGCTACGGACACAAATAAGACTCACCTTGGAACCGAATGGTGTCGAAGGCGGGACTTGAACCCGCACGGGTTTCCCCACACGCCCCTCAAACGTGCGCGTCTGCCGATTCCGCCACTTCGACATAAATTGTTACGCTAGTCCACATCGCGAAAAGCTGCGATATAGGAGAGCGAGATGTATAATAACACGGTTCAAAGAAATGGTCAAATGGAATTTTTAATTTGCGAAATTGAGCCTTGATACCCCAGTGCTTCAAGGGCCCGTAGAGTTTCTCAATTGCATCACGGACATCCTCTGAATCACCCCGTGATCCGAGTCGTTACAATCAAATCGTTGAATACACGAGCTCCCTGGCCGTATAATCCATACGAAATGCGTCTACCCTCATTACTCTGCCGCAACTGTTCGCGCACACAAAAGGTCACTGCGGCTACCGACGCCGTGACGCTACGAAGGTAGTTTTAGAGGTACTTTTAGACAGAGACGGCGTGATCGTAAATTTGTTGGGCGCCATGCGATGAGGTCATTACGCGATAGAAAGCAAAAATTCGGAGATTGCCTGTCCCGTCGAATTCCTCGTTTGGAGTCGAGTGACCGGCGACGACCGAGTAAGTGGCCGCAACCCGTGACACAACACGTATATCGAGCGCCACTTAAGGAGTAGATGCTACGTGCGGGCATATGTATGGATGTCCTGCGGAATGTATTTCATGAATGGGCTGGCTACCGCCATGCTTGGAACGGTCTTGGCACCCTTCCTCGCGCACTACCATGTGTCCTACGCACTAGGCGGGGTATTTGTGCTGTTGCAATTCGCCGGCTATCTACTTGGCGTTCCTGCCTCCACAATCGTTGTGCAGCGATATGGACACCGAATCGCCATCTTACTAGCAGGTTTGTGTATCGGCATCGCGGAAACCACCATCGGCTGTCTACCATTGTTGCCAGTCGCCCTCTTCATGTCGTGTTTGAACGGGGTGGGTCTGGCCATGACCCAGACCACGATTGCTTCGTCGATGATCGAATGGTTTGAAGGGCGACGAGCGGTCATCATGAGTCGACTGGAAGTCGCATTCGGTTTAGGCTGTCTCATCATTCCACTTTGTGAAAGTAGACTTCTCGCCGTACACATTTGGCAAGTGGGATTTTGGATTGTCGGGATCTTTGCGCTATTGATTTCGCTCGCTTGGCCGTTTGTGTCAATCAACCCGGAGTCAAATGCAAACGAAGGGCCGATGGATGCTTACACGCGTGCCCCCAAGGTTACAAGCACGCAATCCAAGGTTGTATTTATGGCACTCTTTCTCTTCATGATCTTACTCTATGTCGGACTAGAATCATGCTTTAACAACTTCCTCCCCGCCATTTTCATGTCTTACTTAGGGCAAAGGGCGGACGTGGCCTCCCTCACAGTGACGGCATTTTGGACGTCTATGGTCGTTGGCCGCACCTTAACTGGATGGGCGATTCGAAAAGTAAATTACTCGCAGTTTCTTCTTTCCAGCATCGGTGCAACGCTCCTATTTGTCATGGTCATGGCGAGTTGGCGAAGCATCAGCCTGTTTTACGTCATTAGTTGCTTCATCGGACTCAGCATGTCAGGTATCTATGTGGTCACCTTAGTCTACGCAAATCACACATTTCCAGGACAAGGGTCACGCGTCACACGGTGGGTCACCGTGTTTGCCGGCGTAGGAGGTGCAGCCCTGCCGGGAATTTTCGGTTACTGCATGGACCAGTTGAGCGTGGACCAAAATCTCTGGCTGTTGGCTGGATTCACATTCCTGCTCCTGGCGACACTATCTGTGATTGTTTATCTGGGATCTGCTTGGACTCACAAAGTCTCCAGTTGATTGACGAGTTTCGGATACGCATATGGGGTCTTGGTGACCCGCAGGTGATGACGCAGACCCTGACACAGACGTAGCGATGCGCGTGCCGCGTGCGCGGACGAAAGGAATGTCTGCATAGGCATGCAAGCAGACGGCCATGCGCGCATCGGCCAACTGCGAGAGCCGACAATCGCACGCGCATAGCGCAGGATTTGTACCTTATTTGCGAGATTGCAGCAGATTCGGGGTACTTAGTGCATGGAATTTACCTTATGCCCGCAAAATCACCGAAAATCCGCTCCACCGGCGCCGAATAGCGCATTTTTCTGGTCTTATCCGGCGGATTTTCAGTTGATATGTCTTATTAGGACATGCAGGCAGGGTGCCAGAGGCCGGACATGCACCTTCGGAGGAAGGATGTAACTCGAAACGCTGCAACGCCAAATTGCGAACGCCTAGGCCGGATTCCGACAAAGTAGCCCGCTCCCCGGCCCCGTCTCCGGCCCGGATGCCGCATCGCATGGCACACGCTCCCTTCACGGGTGAGACCACCTGGACTCAAAGCGAAACACCTTCCAAACGCCGAACGACAAGGCCCACGTCACCAGAAACAATGCGCACAACCAGTAGCCCAGTTCGCCGAAGTCGATACCCTGTAGCCAGCCCCAAAACGGCCCTTTCAGTCCACCCTTCTCGCCAATGACCTGCCCTACTTCAACCAATCCAATCAAAACTGCTGCAGCGACGGACAAGCCTGTGACGGACAAGTTGTAGTACAGCTTTCGCAACGGGGTCGTGAAGGCCCACCGATACGCGCCAACCATCAATATGCCATCGGCGGTGTCCAACAGACTCATGCCAGCCGCAAATAAAATGGGAAGTGTCAAAACAGAGATGACGGAATGGCTTTGTCTCACTGCGAGAGACGAGATAGTCAACAACGCCACTTCCGTAGCGGTATCAAAGCCGAGACCAAAGAGCACCCCGACAGGGTAGGCATGCCAACTCTTGTTGATAAACTTCATCCATGGCGTGAGGAAGCGACTGAAAAAACCTCGCGATTGCAATAACGTCTCCATGGAGTCTAAGTGAAACTCCCGGCGGCCAATCGCCGTAAACAGTCGACACATACTGATGAGTACAATCAGATTCAACCCACCAATTAGCAGCAAAAAGACGCCGGAGATGGTGGTTCCCAATAACCCCCCGTACTTTTCGAGTTGCGGAACGCTGTGTTGAACCCAATGGGTAGCCAATGCTGTCCCAATCGCCAATACAAACACGATGGTCGAATGTCCGATGGAGAAATAAAATCCCACACCCGACGGGCGTTCCTTTTGCTCTATCAACTTCCTGACGGTGTTGTCAATCGCTGCAATGTGATCCGCATCGAACGCATGGCGCAGACCGAACGTGTAGGCCAGTACGCCCAGACCGAACAATGCCGGATCGCGCCGGCTGCAAACGATGAGACTTCCAATTCCAATGGCATGTAAGAGAGCGACGACGAGCATGTATTTTATCCAGCTTCTATCCACGCGGCGATGCTCCCTCCACTGAACATGTCAAAACGATTTGATGAATACCCAAAACATCACGTTAAAGACAATCACAATCGCTACTGCTGCCAGGGACAAGGGAAGAACTTTCCGAATAAACTCGCCCTCTCTCCCCACCTGCTTCGAAACGACCGTCGCCAGCGAAATGCGAGACGGGGAAGCATAACTCATATTGGCAGCAGAGACATTCTGAGACGTAGCATACAGCAACGCCGAGCTGTGAAGTTTATGGGCCATGGCGCTCTGAAATGGCGCAAACATGGCGTTGGCCGCGCTGTTACTGCCACTGATGAATCCACCAAGCCCACCGATGAGCGGCGAGACAAGCAAAAAGCTCCCTCCGAACAAAAAAGCGATGGCGCTTGAAATACAATTGATCATGCCTGCTTTCTGCATCACCGTCGACATGGCGATATAACCCACCGTGGAAACCACTGCCGGGTACGCTTGCCGCAATGTGTTTACAAAGCACCGACACGCCTGAGTCCACGACAACCGGTAAATCAAAACCACTGCAACGGTGTACATCAGGTACAGCGGGATGGTCGCAAGTGCACTCGTCATCCCGAGTGCGTGGAGTGAGACATTCGACAACTCTGCGTTGATGACCGTTCCTACCGCTAAAGCGCCCCAAGGAACCGCCGTCTGCGTCAGTAAAGACAACAGGACCGTCTTCCTCGGAGAAAATCCAACAGCCAAGAACAAAGGGGCTGCAATCACAATCCCAATACCAAATCCACTCGTCGCCTCCAAAAACGGGCCAAGTGCAGCGGAAATCAGAAGCGCCTGCTGAACTGGCAGATGCGCGCGTCTTGTAAATGCCGACGAGATAGTCTCAATGGCACCGCCAACCTGTAGGACGTTGTACAACAACAATCCAAAAATGAGCACCAGTACGATCACGAGGGAAAGTAACAACCCCTGTATGGATGCGAGACCAATGGCGACAAGTGGCATCTGAAACGGCGTTTTCATGGCTGCCAGCACGACAGCCAGACCGTAAACACACACGGCCGTGCGCAAACTGGATACCTTGAAGCCAATCAGTAAAATCAAAGCAACCAGGATGGGCAGCGCCGACATTAGCACAGCAAACCATGAAGGCATACCCATCACCACATTTCTGTCATCTGCCACGTGACATACTGCGCAGAGCAGTGATTCACGTTGTCGTAGGTCATCCCTGCGACTGAAGCGCCTGAAGCTCAATCTGACGAAGTGCGGCCTGATAGACCAGTTTGAGCGGAACGTCATGCGCCTGTGCCAGTGCCCGGCAGTCTTCATATTCCGGCGCTACATTGAGCACTACATCCCCGCGGTAAGCGATTTTCACCGTGACTTCCCCGTACGGCGTATCCACTGTTTCAAATCTTCGAGACAGCGCTTCCTTTTGAATTTCATAGTAGCGCAGCCCGATGGAGGAGGTTTGGCGAAAAATTTCGTGTTTCACGACTTCCAATCGATCTCCTCGGCACAATACGCGCAGTTGAATGCCCGGTCGCCCCTTTTTCATAATGATGGGCACTAAATAGGCATCGGAGGCGCCGACTTCTAACAAGCGCGGGACAATGTATCCCGCCCACTCAGGGTTCATGTCATCGATGTTCGTTTCGACAATGAACTGTCCCGGTACAGATTTGCGAGATTCACCCATTGGAGAAGAAGAAACCGCCTGCCCCAGTTGAACTCTCATGAGATCGGGTACCGGAGTCGCCCGCTTGTCTGTACTATAGCCAATCTTCTCCGTCACCAGTGACGCCGCAGGCCCCCGCCTACACAGACTTCGCAGAATGGCTGCAGCTGGCTCTGAAACCAAGGCACAACCGCCAGCGCGGGAACGGGTCACAAATCCGGTCAACAGCTCTGCAATCACCGGCGACGGGTTGAATGTCAATCCGTCCGACGATACATCGACACCGGTGCCCACTACGACCTCCGAAACTTGGCAGTTGGGCTCCCCTATCAGATACCATCCTGAGATGGCGGTGACGATTCTGACGAGCGCGCCCATGTCCATGTCATGTTTGTAGGTATCGTCCTTTTGCAAAGCTCCAGCCACCTGTTGTCTCGCAGTATCCAGCGCCTGCAGGGCGGCGTCTGTTTTCTCCACCACGGGCGCAGGGAGACTGCTGCTGCGAATCATCGTGCGCGCACGCGCAAACGACAAGCGCTCCTCTGCCCCCACGACGTCGACAGTCACGCGCGCCGCTTGAACGCCATTGACCCCAACGCGACACACCTGGATGCGAGAAATATCTTCCGGTACAAATGGAGCCAGCACCTGGCGGAGTTGCGCTACATCGACGCCCAGTGCCAGCCATGCCCCAGTCATCGCGGTTTCTGTCGCGCCTGCAAAACAGTCAAACTGCACCACCATCATCGGTTCCTCCAAAATGACTCAGGCATGGTGATGACGCCCTTTTTGATGTACACCAACCGTATTGCGCCAACGTTCTCGCAACCCATGCGCAATCTGCTCTGCCAGCACAATCGGGTCTGGATCTGCAAGTAATTGTGAAAGAAGCATGTCGGTGCACAGCCGAACCTCGTCGTGCGGACCAGGAAAGGTCACAATGTAACTCAGGCCGACTTTGCCAACACCAATGCGAATGCCATCCTTCACGTGCCGATGACCGCCCTCACCGAATTTTACAATGTACGGTGTGGCTGCATCGGGACATACGCGAAGTAGCGCTTCGACGCTGAAATCCTTATCCTCTGCGCCCACGCCGCCGGTCGTGATAATCCAGCCAAACCCTGCCTCTACAGCACGTCGAAAAGCCCCTGCAATCACATCCACATCATCAGGCAGCGGATCACCCGCGTGCACGATGCAGTCCGCTTCACCAAGCGTCTTCACCAAATACGGCGTGTTGGTGTCTTCAATCATCCTCTCGATCACTTCAAATCCTGTCGGAAACACCTTCACCCGACGGCGAACGCTCGATTGAATCTCCTGCCCCATCTGCAAACTCTTCTTCGCTACCTGCATCCCTTCCGCGGGTGTCAGGGCAATCATCCCCAGCACACCTTCCGAGTGAACCCCTGCATGTGACCCAAGCCGCACGCCGGGAAGGGAGCCAACCGCCTGGAGTAAGTCGGTTTCTTTGCCGACGAACTGACTGTGTTCCATCGACTGCACGAGCAAATCGAGCGCAATATGGTCTTCGCGAACATCGATGACAAACACGCGATCCGCCGGAAGGCCAAGCACGGAGGCAACGGTCCTCGCAATCGCAGATAAGTCGCAGTCCTGTAAATAGACCTCGGTCAGCCGCAACTCGGTCTTGTTCAAGAGACTGTACTCCATACATTCACCGCTTTCCGTCAAACAGCGCTGAAGCACTGTTTGAGTGATTCAAGTCAGGAAACTACCTCGACGCGCATATCCACCATCGGCGCGTCGAGGACGGCCGCGCCGACGTCGACGAGATCGACCGGCAATTCACGCAAAAGCAGAAGGCTGTCCTCAGTGACACTGCCAGCGAAGGCAATGCGGATGGACGCACGCGCGCGAAGCGTTACCAAGACGTTTTGCACCGTGGCGATATCTTGCAACCGGCCGGTGTCAATCATCACGACCTGTGCCCCACCGTCCACTGCCTGACGCGCCTCCTCCTCAATAGGGCACAAGTCCCCGCGCAGTTGAATGACTTTCGATCGATCAGGGAACTGCGCTGCTGCAGCCAACGCTTGAGCGACTCCGCCAAACATCCGCACATAATTTTTGTCAATATAGACAAACGGCCCGTCGACCATCCGCATTCCGATGCCCGCTGCAGCCAACGCCGCGTGTAACCCCGGCTTAAAGGCCTGCGGGATTTTCTTCCACCCTCCACAGACCACCCGCAAGTGCTCTCCAGCCACGAGCTTGAGTCTGCGGGCGCGCGTCGCATAGCCGGACGGCACCATCATGGCCCCAAGCACGCGGTCTTCGGCAATCGCCACCTGTTTCGCCGACCCGCGAAACGAGAGGATGACATCCCCTGGTTGCAACAGTCGGCCGTCATTCTCCAGGCCAAGCAACTCGCAACCGGTCTCTTCTAACAGGTCTGCAGCGTGCTGCGCCCCCGCCAGCACGCCACTTCCAGTGGAAATCACCCGGGCGGTGAACGTCTGATGACGGAGCGATTGAAACAGCGGATCACGAAGATCCATCATCGTCTGCATGCGCAACGCCTCCTACGCAAACACATGAATTCCGCGCTGCTTTAACCATTTCGGCATCAAAACCGACTCGACGTATGCACTCGCCGCGGGTGCTTCCTTCATTAAGTGATCGGCCAATGAGGCACTGACATTCATACCGCCCACTGCACCGTCGAACACGAGCACTTTATCCGTCCCTGTGGTTCGATAGGCAAACCGCATTGCGTCTTCCAGGTTGTCGGCAACCATCGCGTACTTCATGTATTCCATGTTTTGAGGGTCGTGCTCGAACAGTTCCGCCTGCTCTTTGCCCACCACCAGCGTCGGCAGTTGTTGCGCGAAGAACGCACTGGGATAGCCAATCCAGGCATAGTTGTGGATCACCATGCGAATCGCCGGGTTGACAGGAGAAATGTCAGGCAAAAGTGGACGACCGTCCTTGCCGTAAAACGCCTCTGTATACCAGGTGTACGGGGGAAGTTTGACGTCGAGATCAAACAAATCGACGTTCGCACCGACAAAGTTGCAGTAAATCACACCTGCCGAAAAGACGTAAGGAACCGGACATGGGAAGTCCAGCCCAACAATACACTCGTCGATTCTCCCTAGAAGGTGAAAGATTTTCCCATAATATCGAAGGCCATCCAGGGTCACGGTGTCATTGATCTTGTAGAGGTCATTATCTGCTTCAATACTGACAACGCCGCTTGGGGACATGTTCATGAAGATTGCCCCAACAAATTTGCGCTGGACAAAGGGGGATTCAAAGATCGCTCTCGCTGTAAAATTGGCAGCGCGTGGACCGAGGTTTTGGTGATAAGTCGAACGTGTTTCAATGCGTGCGTAGGACATGCCGAACGGTTTGACAGCGCGATCGACTTGGCGATGAAAGTGGACTTCCCGCACGTCACTATTGTGTACGTGGATGATCCAATCCGCATCGTACGCGCGCTTTAAGCCGTACAACGTACCAATCTCCGTCTCAATCGGAATGCCTTCGTCAATTGGGGCCATGCCAAGGGCGCGATCGAAATATTGCTTCAGCGCAAACCGCTTGATATACTCCTCTGTTTCACGAAAGCGCAGTCCAACGCCTGCGCGGAGTCGTACTTCTTTGGCACCCGTTCGCCGTTTCACGACATCGTAGATGGTGCGCAGCACCTCCGCATACGGTTCTCCGCCGAGCAAAGTGAACCCGTGGTGCGACGCGAGCACGTTGACACTTTGATGTGGCTGAATCATCGACAGGTCCATCTTCTCCATTTTTTCCTCTGTCGCCCGGCGAATGGCCGCAATGCCCTCGGAACTGGGGTAGATGACGTTCGGGCTATCGGGAAACAATTCGCGCAATGTAACAGAGGTCATACCTGGCAACTCGGCAAACCGCTTTTTGACCAGCTGCGGATCAATGCCATAACGCGACGGCCTGGCAGGCAGTGGCTGAATCGGAGATGGACGCATCACTTCACCTCTCCCTTCGACACATTAGATGGTGCTTCGGCATTCGATTGATAGTTCCGAATTCTTTTCATAAATTCGATGTCGTCATCAAAATAAAAACCTCTTTGCGCGTATTTCTCCTTGATTTCCTCCGGAATGTCCCAAATCGTCGGCGTCGCTCCGTACCATTGGTACATGCCTTTCTGCGGTTCGGGGTGATGGCCCGCGGCATTCAAGAGCCGCATCGCAGGTTGCAAACACTCCACCGTGCACCCCGTCCGAAGCCCTGTCGCCATCGAGATTTTATCCGGTGTATCCGCACCGAGAAGGATAGCGGCCGCCACTTCCTCAGCGCGCGTGCCCGTACAGTAACAGACAACTTGCTCAGGATGAAGATGCGCGTCATAACACAGCTGTTGGAGTCTTTCCTGCTCTATCTGCGCCGGATTGACACCGATAACGCGCGATTCCTCCATGTTTTCCATATAAATGGCATCAAACGGACACCGTTGCTCACACGCGGTGCAGCCTGTACACTGATCATCCTCAACGATGGCGAGTTTTCGATTTCTACTTCCCGGAATCGGCTCCATTGTGATTGCGAGCGTAGGACAGACCTGTGCACAGATCTTGCAACCGGTGCACTTGTCATCGATAATGCGCGCGACCGTATTGATTAACCGCATTCTCTATCACATCTCCTAAAATGATAGATTCGCAACGCCTGATAAGGAGGCGTGCTCATGTGAAGGCTCATGCGTGTGATGATGGTTGTGCTCGGGTCCGTGCTGGTGGACAGCACTTCCCCAAACGCTGCCCCGTTCACCTAATTGGATTCGCAGGACATTCGCCACGGGCAAGTCCTTCGTACCCGCACCGTAGCCGATATTCTCGCCGATAAACACATGTCTCTTCTGCAGCGGTTGTGCGAGGGTCCGGATAATGGCAGCCCCGGTGGGGGTCGTCGTCTCGCCCCAGATTCCCGAAGAGTAGATGGGATATCCTTTGAGCAGTGCGAGGGTCGCAGGTGCTGGGACCGGCATCAGGCCGTGATCACAGTGGACCGTACCTCCCCCGACTTCAATGGGAGAGACAAAGCAATCCGGCTCACCGAGCAGGTGCCACGCCAACATGGAGCCCACAATGTCGACAATGGCATCGACAGCCCCGACTTCGTGAAAGTGAATTTTGTCTGGCGTCGTCCCATGAACCGATGCCTCAGCGACAGCCAAATGGGTAAACGCCTCCTGACTTTTTTCTTTCACGATTTCCGGAAGCTCGCTCGCATCAATCATCCGCGCGATATCCGGGAGGTGGCGATGGTGGTGACTGTGCTGCGTGCGAACCTGTACGCGAGTGGCGGCAATCTCCTGCTTTGTGACCGCTTCCACCGTGACTTCGTACTCCTCATTGACCGCCAACTGCGCGAGTTGGCTGCGCCATTCGTCCACCGGCACCCCTAAATTGAACCATGCCCCTAAGAACATATCGCCACTGGCACCTGCAAAACATTCAATTTTCGCGACCGCCATCACGCTTCCCCCAACCGGTTGATCATATTTGCCAGGTATCCTGCACCAAACCCATTGTCGATGTTGACCACAGACGAGCCTGGCACGCACGATGTCAACATCCCGAGCATGGGCGTGAGCCCCTGCAGTTGTGCGCCGTACCCGACGCTCGTTGGTACGCCAATCACTGGTTTGTCGACAAGGCCTGCCACAACGCTCAACAACGCCCCCTCCATGCCGGCGACCACGACCAGAACTCGCGCGGTTCGAAGGCGATCTAGCTGCCGCAACAACCGATGAAGACCAGCCACACCAACGTCGTACAGGCGCTCCACGTGACTTCCCATGAGCGACGCCGTCAGCGCCGCCTCTTCAGCCACACGCAAGTCAGACGTTCCGGCTGCGACGACCAGGACCGAACCCAGACTCGCCTGTTCTCCTCGTCTGACCACCACCGCGCGGGCGACATCGTCGTATTCGGCATCCGGCACTTCCTTCTTCAACAGTTCGAAGACTTCCCTGGTCGCGCGCGTTCCAAGGACATTGCTCTCCCCTCTGGCCGCGAGCCGCGCCATGATGAGGGCGGACTGTTCAGGGGTTTTCCCCTCGCAATAGACGACTTCCGCGAACCCTCTTCGCGCAGTGCGATCGTGATCGATCTGCGCGAATCCAATATCTTCCACCGCCGACTGACTCAATTCTCGAAGTCCTTCGTCCACCGAGAGTTCACCGAGTTGTATAGCTTCCAGAACGGACCGATAGGAACGCATCAGAGGTATCCTCCATCAATTTTTAAAGTGCTTCGTTCAAACTTCCGGATCGATAGCCTTGCAAATCTATGCTTACATACGTGTAGCCAATCTCTTTCAATTTCTCGACGACCAAATCCGCTACCGCGACCAAGTCGCTCAGTTGTGCAGGCGGCACTTCAATCCGCGCGAGCTTACCCTCGTGCTGACGCACACGCACTTGACGAAACCCCAGTTTCATCAAGAATGCCTCTGCCTTATCAATCATCGACAGCTTTTCCAGCGTAATCACTTGGCCGTAGGGAATCCGCGACGACAAGCAGGCAAACGATGGTTTATCCCAGGTCGATAGCCCGAACTTATTGGAGAGATAGCGGATCTCGGTCTTTTTCAGTCCCACTTCCATAAGCGGCGCGCGGACACCACCCTCACGGGCAGCCCGCAGCCCCGGACGATGTTCACCCAAATCATCGGCAATGGCCCCAAAGACCACATGTTCATACCCATCCTGTTTCGCAATCGGGATGAGGTGAGAGAACAATTCCTGTTTACAGAAGAAACAGCGGTTTGTAGGATTTTCCGCATATCCAGGAATATTGAGTTCGCTGGTTTGAATCACCCTGTGATGCGCACCAAGTTCGCGTGCAAGTTGAATGGCTTCATCACGTTCCCGCTCCGGATACGTCTCTGAGTCTGCAGTCACCGCGAGCACGGCATCTTTGCCGAGAAACTCCAATGACGCCTTCAGTAGGAAGCTGCTGTCCACACCACCGGAAAACGCGACCACAACGCGCTTCAACGAGTGAAGCAGTTCCCCGAGTTGCTCGTATTTCTGCATGATTGCATCCATTGCTTAGCCTCCACGGATAAAGTTGGAGTCGCATTGGCAAACGCTTTCATCACAGATGGCCCCATATCACCATCGACGGATATCCGTTTGTCAACGCACGGCTCGTAAACGGAGAGAAAGGGTTTACATAAATTATACATTTCTTCGTGTGGGCCACTTTAGATATTCACGCCAGAAGAACTTTGTTTTTTTGTTGAATTCACTGCCTCACGGTTCTTCAAAGCCATCAGCAAATGTCGGTACTCCGTTGGCGTGCGACCCTCCAAGCGCTTAAATGTGGTTGAAAAATAACTCGCATTGGAGAATCCTGTGTTGTTCGCAATGATTTCAACTGGAAGCGAGGTCACTCGAAGCAATATTTTTGATTTTTGAATGCGGTAATTTGTCAAGTAATCAATGAACGTCGTGCCCGTTTCCGCTTTGAATAAACGGCTGAAGTGAGACGGGCTGAGGTACACGCGTTCTGCAACGTCTTGCAGAGAAATTGGTTCACTGAAGTGTTTCGCGATGTAGGCGATAGCGCTATCAATGGGATTGCCGAAATCTACGGCATCGTCAGTTTGTGGCCGAATGCCACGTTCTGTGACGTCCCCTGCATCTTTCATCAGCTTCGACTGAATCAGTCGACCCAGCATCGAAAATAGCACGGCCTTGACGACCGGCTTTAGCAGGTAGCCCGAGAACCCTGCGTTGATGGCCTCATACACCATCTCAAACATTTTCAGGTGACTGCACACGACCACGTGAATCTGAGGATGCTGCGCCACCACCTTTTTCCCAAACTCGATGCCGTCCATGTCTGGCAGAGAGAGATCCAATAGAATAATCGACGGATGAACCTGACGCGCCAACAGCAACCCTCTTTGAGCGGTATCCGCCTCGCAAACACGCAGATAATTGTACTCGCCTTCCGACAATAAGCTACAAATCTCCCGTCGCGAAGTCGCGTCGTCATCGACAATCAAAATGTCACTCACGGTCTGCCACCATCCCTTCCGTTCAGTGTGGGCCACAAAAGCTCAACATCACTTTTCTCGGGTACTCAAAAGCGCTCGCCGCATCACTTTCCCAGTCGCACTTCTCGGCAGGTGCTCGACAAACACGTGCTTTCTCGGCCGTTCAAAGGTGGAGAGCCGGCCGCTTTGTTTACAATACCTGTCTAATTCCAGCGGCGAAAGTTGCTCACACCGCGGCACAACATAGGCGACAACGATTTGCCCCAGATGTTCGTCTTGCTCCCCAACGACCGCCACCTCAAGAACATCGGGATGACCGCTCAAAACCTCTTCCACCTTCGCAGGGGAGACGCGTTCCAACCCGGAAATGACCATCTCGTCTACACGCCCAACAACAAACAAATCGCCCTCATCGTCAAACACACCTAAATCTCCTGTGAGGTACCAATCGTCTTGAATCACCTGCCGCGTCACCTCCGGCCGGTTCCAATATCCCTTGAATGCTTCGGCTGAACCCAGATGGGCGATGACCTGTCCAACCTCGCCGCGCTTGACTCCGTCATTTACCGTGGCATCCGGATCCAGTGACATCAGACGAATCCACTGATTGATACCCGGTTTGCCCGCGCTGCCCGGTTTTCGATGTAAATACGCACACGTTGTCAACGTGTGGATCTCCGTGCTTCCATAGTGATTGACAAATCGCTGAGGGTGAAGGGCCCGAAAACAATCGGAGACAAGCGCCTCCGGCATCGGGGCACCAGCGTAGGCTATTTTTTGCAAATGGGATAAATCATAATTTTCAATCCGATGATTCGCCAACAAATCCCGGTACATCGTTGGAATCATGTAGAGACAGGTGATTTTCTCGCGGCACAAAATTTCCGGTACAGACTCGTCTCTGACGTCCTGTGCGACGACAAACTTTGCGTTCAAAAAGGTCATGGCTAATAGCGAATGGACGCCCATCGTGTGATATAACGGCATAATCCCAAGTGTGCTGTCGAACGGATCGTAATGATTTTGGATGATGTGCGCAAGCGTTGAGGCGTATTCGTTTTTGTGCGATCTCGGCACACCCTTTGGCACCCCCGACGTCCCCGACGTGTACAGCATAATCGCGATTTCGTCGTCGTCCACTGGCACCGCGTCAAACGTATCCTCGCCGCTGTGTACGAGTTCGTCATACGAAATATCGCCATCGTCGGGCTCGAGGCTAATAAAAATGGGGGTCTCCTCCAGCCTCAATTTCCGAACCGCCGCTTCGGCGACCGCCTCAAATACAATGACCTTAGGTTCCACATCGTACACACAATGCTGAATATCCTGTATCGACATGTGATAATTCACAGGTGTGAAAATGGCACCCAACTTTTGAATCGCCCAAAACAAACACACCGTTTGTCGCCGATTCTTCAACAATACCATCACGCGATCTCGCCGACCGATTCCCAACTTACGCAACGAACTAGCGACCCGGTTGACCTCCTGATTGAGCGCAAGAAATGTATACGAGTGCCCGCCCTCCACGAGGGCGACGCCAAAAGGATGCCGACCGACCGCGAACTCGAACATACTCCCTAAATCCATCATTCATTTCCCCACCGATTGTTGAATGTCTACAGGCCCACCGACCAATGGTCAAAGTGAGCCCACACCCAAAATCTATGACGACTTCAGTATCCCTAGTATATCTCAGCGACTAATTCGAGCGTTTTGCAGAATTAACGTTCACAACGCATTTGACACTATATATAGTGTTCCATTGATAGTTCGTACACTATATATGTGCGAGAAACGGTGAAAAATCGAATTCTGCAAAACGCTCATTCAAATATATCTTTCTCCGCGGTATTCTTTCGGTCTTATCCGGCGGCTTTTCAGTTGATATGTCTTATTAAGACATGCAGATGGGAGCCAAGGGGCGCGCATGTGGCTGGGTGGGCGGGGCGGCGACCGGGCCGATGCCGGAGGCCTGCCTGGCAGCATAGTGCACGTTTTCTGCCTTATTTGTGACATTGCAGCAGATTAGGGGCATTTAGGGCATGAATTTTACCTTATGTCCGGAAAATCAGCGGAAATCGGGGCCCCGGGTGACGAATAGGGTATTTTTCCGACCTTATCCGGCGGCTTTTTAGTTGATATGTCTTATTAGGACATGCAGGCGGCAGCCAAGGGGCGCGCGTGCGGCTGCGGAGGGTGATGGGCTGGGTGGCGGGGCGGCGGCCAGGGACGGTGCCGAAGGCCTGGCAGCATAGTGCACGTTTTCTGCCTTATTTGTGACATTGCGGCAGATTCGGGGCATTTAGCGCATGAATTCTACCTTATGCCCGGAAAACCATCGGAAATCGGGGCCTGGGCCGGCGAATAGGGTATTTTTCCGACCTTATCCGGCGGCTTTTCAGTTGATATGTCTTATTAAGACACGCAGGGTGCCAATGGGCGCGCATGTACCTTCGGAGACGCTGGGGGGAATCATCGCGCTATGAAACTGCTAGATCCCATCAGCTGTGCCGCGTCCGAAACCGGACAAAAAGAACCCGTAACATTTGCGCATGGATGAGGGATACGACTTCCCCGATCGTTCGAGAACAAGTCGAAGAACGCGAATACGTTCTTCATTTGCGTGCGTCAGGCGATAAGAGAGGAGAAAGCGGCGGATCCGAGCTATCGGATCAGACGATTCATCGTCGAACGAACCCGCTCGTCGATGAATCGTTCTCGCCGCTTGCCATGCCCCATTTCACCTTCGCATGCAATTGTTTCCCCTCTACAGGGGTTTTCGGATAGGCTCTTGGCCGGTAATCATTGACTCGTTTATCCTCGTTAAATGGTCATTTGCTGTCGAGTGTACATCCCAATCCATTCGTCAGCGCAGTGCCATACAAAAGCCTATAAAAATTAACGAAAATGCTCCAGAACGACTTTCCCAACCATACTTCCCGATTCGAGCATCGCATGGGCTTTTCGCAAGTTCTCGGCGTTAATCGGCTCCAACTTCTCGTTCACCGTCGTCCGGACGATCCCCTGGTCCACAAGTCCTGCCAGTTCGTTGAGCAGTTTGTGCTGTTCGATCATGTCGGCTGTCTCATACATCGAACGAGTAAACATGAATTCCCAAACGAAGGTAACGCTTTTGTTCTTCAGCAGCGTCAAATCAAGTAATTCGTCCGTCTCGACAATCGAGCAGATCTTCCCTTGCGGCGCAATGGCCTCCGCCATATTCCTCCAATGTTTCTCCGTGCTGTTCAGGCAAAAAATGTAGTCGACACTTTCCAAGCCAAGCGCCTTGAGTTGAGGAACGAAGTCCTCGAAATGGTTAATCACATGGTCGGCGCCCAGTCCTTTCACCCATTCAGCCGATTCCGGCCGCGAAGCCGTGCCGATAACCGTAAGCCCTGCGTATTTAGCCAGTTGGATCGCAATCGAACCAACACCCCCGGCCGCCCCGATGATAAGAATGGTCCGGCCTGGATTGCTACCTGGCTCGGATGAAATCCCCAAGCGGTCGAACAGCCCCTCCCACGCCGTAAGCGACGTCAACGGCAGTGCGGCTGCCTGCGCAAAGTCCAGCGTTGCCGGTTTGAACCCAACGATCCGCTCATCGACAAGATGAAACTCACTGTTTCCTCCTGCCCGAACAAGACTGCCAGCATAGTACACCTCATCGCCGGGTTTGAATAATGTGCAGTCCGGCCCCGTCTCCTCCACAACACCCGCTACATCCCAGCCGATAACTCTCGGCTTCGTTTCCGTCCGATCCTTCGGCGCTCTCACCTTAACATCAACCGGATTGACTGAGATTGCCTTGACCCGAACCAGCAAATCACGGCCAGTCGGCGTTGGCTTCTCGATTTCCACGTCGATCAGGCTTTCCGGATGATCAATAGGCAAGTATTTATATAGACCAACTGCTTTCATGGTTGTACTCGTCACTTCAATGCCCTCCTCTAAGTATTGAAACGTACTATGGTTGCGAGTATAGTACATATCCTATAAAATCGTTAGTACGCACATTAATGTTATATAGTATTACTTTTTATACCGTTATCAGCGAAGGAGTGGAACGCATGCGCGACCGCAAGAGCGGTTACGGGCACTGCCCGAACGATGAAGGCTGTCCGGTGGAATACACGCTAGACGTCATCGGCGGCAAGTGGAAGGGTGTGCTGTTGTACCATCTCGTTGAAGGGCCGAAGCGGTTTAACGAATTCCGCCGAATCTGCCCGGCGATTACGCAGCGCATGCTCACACTGCAGTTGCGTGAACTGGAGAAAGACGGCATTGTCCACCGCGAAGTGTACAACCAAGTTCCGCCGAAAGTCGAATATTCACTTACGGAATTCGGACGCACGCTTGTGCCGATCATCTTGCAGATGAAAATATGGGGCGAGAAATACAAAAACAAAACGACGACGTCTACGCTAGTCGAAGGGTGACAGGAAGCCAAATCCATTCCCCCTCTTGTGATTCCATCAGTAAACAAACATCAAGTTGCCCCCACCTAGCGGCGGGAGCCCACTCCCGCTAATCTGTTGTTATTGTGGCGCGTAGCCTTCACCGTCTTGGATACATGCCAGTGACCAGGCAGCTTTCGTGCACAAGAGAATTTGGCCGCATTGTGCACGTTTTCTGCCTTATTTGTGACATTGCAGCAGATTCGGGGCATTTAGTGCACGAATTCTACCTTATGCCCGCAAAATCACCGGAAATCGGGGCCCAAAGTGCCGAATAGAGTATTTTTTCGACCTTATCCCGCGGCATTTTAGTTGATATGTCTTATTAGGACATGTAGGTGGGTGGCAGGGGGCGCGTATGTGGCTTCGGAGGGTGATGGGCCCGTGGCCGGGGTGCGGTGCCGGTGGCCAGGTCGCATAGTGCACGTTTTCTGCCCTATTTGTGACATTGCAGCGGATTCTCGGCATTTAGTGCACGAATTCTACCTTATGCCCGTAAAATCACCCGAAATCACAGCCCAAGGTGGCGAATAGGGTATTTTTTCGACCTTATCCCGCGGCTTTTCAGTTGATATGTCTTATTAGGACATGCAGGTGGATGGCAGGGGGCGCGCGAGTGGCTACGGAGGGTGATGGGCCCGTGGCCGGGGTGCGGTGCCGGGGGGCCAGGCCGCATAGTGCACGTTTTCTGCCTTATTTGTGACATTGTCGGGGATTCGGGGCATTTAGTGCAGGAATTTTACTTATGCCCGCAAAATCACCGGAAATCGCGGCCTAAGGCGGCAAATAGGGTATTTTTCCGACCTTATCCCGCGGCTTTTCAGTTGATCCGTCTTATTAAGACATCCCACCAGGTGCCATCGCCGCCCCCTAGAGTGAAGGGCTGAATTTCAGCCCCTCCTAGTATATTGAAGTCAAGTACTCCCCAAGTTTTTTGAGATAAAATTCTCGTAGTGGTCGGGGTACTACGTTCCCCTCCTTGAGACTTCGTTCTCGTTGACTGAGAATGTGGTCCCCTCCTTACGAGAGTAAACGAATGAGCTGGATGTTGCCGGGTAGATGCCCAGGTCTTCGTATCTCGAACTAGGTTGTTGCTCGTAAGGCGTGCGGGTCCGACCGACTTGGAGGTTATTGTCATGTATTTCATCGGTATTGACATTGCCAAACGCCATCATGAAGCATGCATTGTTGACGAGCGTGGCATGGTTCTTGGAGCGTCACTCCGATTTAGCAACAGTCAAGCCGGCGGCCAAAAACTACTTACCTGGATTCAACGTCACGATCCCGAATTAACCCAATCTGTCGTGGCCATGGAAGCCACTGGGCATTACTGGCTTTCCCTTTATACGTTCTTACGCAAGCACGGTGTTGTGGCAAAGGTCATCAACCCGATTCAATCGGATGCATTTCGCAATTTGTACATCCGTCAAACCAAGAACGATACGAAGGATTCGTTCATCATCGCTGAAATCGTTCGATTCGGACGCTACACAACTACAGAACTGGCCGACGAACCTATCATCGCCTTGCGCCAGCTTAGCCGATTCTGGTTCACCATAGTGGACCATATTGCGGACTTAAAACGACAAGTCATTGCGGTGCTCGACGTTCTCTTCCCGGAATATGAGCAACTATTTTCCGATCTCTTCGGCAAGGCATCAGCCGAGTTGCTCATGGAGTACACAACACCAGAAGAAATTCTTGAACTGGATACCGACGAGCTTGCTACTTTGCTGACAAAGCATAGTCGCGGAAAGCTAGGTCGTAGCAAGGCGGAAGAGATACAAGCCGCAGCCCAGAATTCCTTCGGCATCGACATCGCTCTTGATGCGTTTCGACTCCAAGTGAAATTGCTGATTCAACAGATCAAGCTTGCAGAAGAACATCTCCAGACGCTGGACATGGCTATTAGTGAGCAACTGGCCAAAGTTGACACCAACCTGGTAACTATTCCGGGTATCGGCCCAGTACTGGCCGCCGCAATTCTTGGCGAGATCGGCGATATCTCCCGATTCTCCAGTGGTGTCAAGCTCGTCGCATATGCAGGGATCGACCCAACTGTACGGCAATCCGGCGAATTCACCGGTAACCGGAACAAGATGTCGAAAAGGGGTTCTCCCTATCTTCGTCGAGCATTGTGGCTAGCAGCGAACGCAGCAAAAAAACACAATCCGATTTTCCATGACTTTTACCAGAAAAAACTGTCAGAAGGGAAACATCCTCTAACGGCAATTGGTGCAGTATGCCGTAAGTTGATATACGTTGTTTACGCTGTCCTTCGTGACAACAAGCCATATCAACCGATAGCTTAGCCGGCAGGACTGATCTGAATATTCCGACCACAGGCTTGCGCATCGCTGGCCTGGCCCGCTATTGTCTTTTGGCATCACTTCCTTTCAGCTCTTAAAACTTGGACAAAGCACTTGACTTTTCATAGCTGGTCTCATCAAACCGTACGTGAGGTTTTCCCTCATACGGCTTTCCGATGTTCGTCATTCATGAGCGTTACGGATTACACAAGTGTGGACAATCCACATTGTTTCGCGATCACGTTGACTTCGCGATAGCTACTCATCCATCTTCGTCTTTGTCGCTTCTTCGCGTACCACTTCGCAAGCCGCTGACCGATGTAGAAGTCAAGTTTTGCCATCTTCCTCGTGCTATACGGCGTGCCGTAGTAATTCTTCCAGCCCCGTATCTTCGGATTCAGCCACTGTACATGTTGTTCAATGGACTGTACCCTCGCCTTTGGCGGCGCCAATCGCTCCTTGATGACATCTCGAATATGCTGCTCGGCTTTCTTGCAGAGCCACTGCTGGGTCGTGTAATATACCCGTCCCTTCGATGTCTCCGCCTTCGTCTTGCGATGGTGCATACCCAAAAAGTCGAACCCTTCTTCACCCGTCCATAGCCCAACAATTCGCGTCTTTGTGGGGTGCAGTGTAAGTTCTAGCCGCTCCACAATGGCATGGATGAGGTTGTGCGCCCGCTGTGCATCCCGCTTCGTTTTGCAAATCACCACAAAGTCATCTGCATACCGGGTCAACTCTCCGTACTGCTTACCGTGC
>NZ_CP080467.1:1390000-1412500 GCF_022674245.1 Alicyclobacillus acidoterrestris | reverse complement strand
AGTACTTGGGGTCTGTTGCACATTCCACATTCCGTTTCGGATACCGGGCTCTCACCGTCTATGGCCGGCCTTCCCATGCCGTTCTCCTACGGATTGCTTCCTGCTGGCTCCCTGCAGGTTGCCGCCAACAGCCCCTCGACCCCGAATGCGCATCGACTGCAGTCTGTACCACGCATCCGGTTTAGGCTTCTCCGCTTTCGCTCGCCGCTACTGACGGAATCGCATTCGCTTTCTCTTCCTCGAGGTACTTAGATGTTTCAGTTCCCTCGGTTGCCCCCGTACACCTATGGATTCAGTGTACGGTACTAGCGCTTCACACTAGCAGGTTTCCCCATTCGGACATCCACGGCTCAATGCTCGCTTACAGCTCCCCGTGGCATTTCGGTGTTCGCCCCGTCCTTCTTCGGCTCTTGGCGCCTAGGCATCCTCCGTGCGCTCTTCCTAACTTCACCGTTTCGACTCCATGACTGACTTACACCAGTCACTTCATCCAGTTATCCGGCTATTGTTACCTGTTACTCGCATTTCGGTTACCGGTTTACTATTTCGAGGTTGTTCCATATTCAGTTGCCAAGGTACATGCGCCTTCCAACTTCCGTCGGAAACGCGCCTTGAGTTTACCTTGTCTCATATGAGACGTTGGCTCCCTCAAAACCAAACACACAACACCTAAAAGCCTTGTTTCTCCGTAGAAAGGAGGTGATCCAGCCGCACCTTCCGATACGGCTACCTTGTTACGACTTCACCCCAATCATCAACCCCACCTTCGGCGGCTGGCTCCATAACGGTTACCTCACCGACTTCGGGTGTTGCCGACTCTCGTGGTGTGACGGGCGGTGTGTACAAGGCCCGGGAACGGATTCACCGCGGCATGCTGATCCGCGATTACTAGCAATTCCGGCTTCATGCAGGCGAGTTGCAGCCTGCAATCCGAACTACGAACGGCTTTTTAGGTTTTGCTCCACCTCGCGGCTTCGCTTCCCGTTGTACCGCCCATTGTAGCACGTGTGTAGCCCAGGACATAAAGGGCATGATGATTTGACGTCATCCCCGCCTTCCTCCGACTTACGCCGGCAGTCACCTGTGAGTCCCCACCTCTACGTGCTGGTAACACAGATCAAGGGTTGCGCTCGTTGCGGGACTTAACCCAACATCTCACGACACGAGCTGACGACAACCATGCACCACCTGTCTCCTCTGCCCCGAAGGGAAGGTACATCTCTGCACCGGTCAGAGGGATGTCAAGCCCTGGTAAGGTTCTTCGCGTTGCTTCGAATTAAACCACATGCTCCACTGCTTGTGCGGGCCCCCGTCAATTCCTTTGAGTTTCAGTCTTGCGACCGTACTCCCCAGGCGGAGTGCTTATTGGGTTTCCTTCGGCACTGGGGTGTGTCCCCCCAACACCTAGCACTCATCGTTTACGGCGTGGACTACCAGGGTATCTAATCCTGTTTGCTCCCCACGCTTTCGTGCCTCAGCGTCAGTCACTGTCCAGCAAGGCGCCTTCGCCACTGGTATTCCTCCACATATCTACGCATTTCACCGCTACACGTGGAATTCCCCTTGCCTCTCCAGCACTCAAGTCATGCAGTTTCCAAAGCAATCCCAAGGTTGAGCCTTGGACTTTCACTTCAGACTTACACAACCGCCTACGCACGCTTTACGCCCAGTGATTCCGGACAACGCTTGCCCCCTACGTATTACCGCGGCTGCTGGCACGTAGTTAGCCGGGGCTTCCTCACTCGGTACCGTCTCACAAGGAGCTTTCCACTCTCCTTGTCGCTCTCCCCGAGCAACAGAGCTTTACAACCCGAAGGCCTTCTTCGCTCACGCGGCGTTGCTCCGTCAGGCTTGCGCCCATTGCGGAAGATTCCCTACTGCTGCCTCCCGTAGGAGTCTGGGCCGTGTCTCAGTCCCAGTGTGGCCGGTCACCCTCTCAGGTCGGCTACGCATCGTCGCCTTGGTGAGCCGTTACCTCACCAACTAGCTAATGCGCCGCGGGCTCCTCTCTCAGCGATGCAGTTGCATCTTTCAACACAAGTAGATGCCTACCTGTGTATTATCCGGCATTAGCACCCGTTTCCGAGTGTTATTCCAGTCTGAAAGGCAGATTGCCCACGTGTTACTCACCCGTCCGCCGCTAGCCCCGAAGGGCTCGCTCGACTTGCATGTATTAGGCACGCCGCCAGCGTTCGTCCTGAGCCAGGATCAAACTCTCAAAAAATGGCGTTGTTACATATGTTTCAATCGTCGCTGTGACCAAAGGTCACGTCGACCGAAACTTTTAGGCGTGTGTGTTCAGTTTTCAAGGAACCAAACCTGCTGTGAAAGCCCCACGAAGACTGATTCAACGAGGAACCAGACGAAGTGATTCTTTCAAGCAAGTGCCGCTTCTGCCGAAGCAGCCTAAGTACTATATCACGAACTGACGTTCGTTGTCAACAGTGGGTGTTTCATTTCATCGCCCGATATGACTCCGGTACACCAACGACATTCGGCAAAAACCGACATCCATTGACCGATGAAAACCACCGAGACAGCTGCGCTGTGAAGGCAGCACCGCTTGAAGCGGCGAGAGATAATATAACATGATATGAAACATGGCGCAAGTGTTTTTTTGGAGCGAGTTCTTTGGAGCGTATTTGTTTCGGAGATGGTTACATGGCTGGCGGGATCGAACAACGTGTAGAATCCAAAGGCCACCACGCTCCAGTACGACGGTGTGCTGACGAAAGGGTCAGGACCTCGTCACTGGTGCATAACGAACTGTACATAAAACGAAGGCCTGGCATCGACAACTGCCAGGCCTCTGCTACACAACATCCATTTTGTCCGGATATCAGCGCAGGTTGAACATTATCCGTTGTTCTCTACCGTTCGCACGACAATACGCGAAGCGCGCGTGCGGTCAGTTCCGTCTGTCGCATCGTCGTCCACATCGACGACGAGTGCCGTTGCATCTGGGGTGTCAACAAGGACATCCGCAATCTGATCTTCCACTTGGTCTTGGATGACCCGGCGCAACGGCCGTGCACCAAGGAGTGGATGATACCCGAGCTCGCCAAGTTTCGCTACCGCCGCATCCGTCCAAGACAGTGCAACACCCTGCGCCTGAAGGACGTCCTTCAAGTCGTTCAGGAACAGTCCGACAATCTGCTTCAGATCAGATTTCGTCAATGGCGCAAAGTCAACGATTGCGTCAAAGCGATTGAGGAACTCCGGCTTAAAATAGGCCGACAAGTGTCCAATCTGGGTCTCTGTGCTTGCCGTTGCGTCCTCCTGAACGTTGAAGCCCATCGTCACCTTCTTGTCGCCGACCCCCGCGTTGCTCGTCATAATCAGAATCGTATCCTTAAAGCTCACTGTCCGCCCCTGACTGTCTGTCAAACGGCCGTCCTCCATGATTTGCAAGAACATGTGCTGAACGTCCGGGTGCGCCTTTTCGATCTCGTCAAGCAGAATCAAACTATACGGATTGCGCCGCACCTGTTCTGTCAACTGACCGGCTTCGTCGTAGCCGACATAGCCCGGAGGCGACCCAATGAGTTTCGACACCGAGTGCTTCTCCATATATTCACTCATGTCGAGACGAATCATGGCGTCCTTGCTGCCGAATAAGGTCAAGGCAAGGCTCTTCGCCAATTCCGTCTTACCGACACCCGTTGGGCCGACAAAGAGGAAGGACCCAATCGGCCGATCGCCTTTGCGCAGGCCAGTCCGGCTGCGGCGCACCGCCTTGGCCACTTTCTGGACAGCTTCCGCTTGCCCGATGACGCGGCTCGCCAACTCCTTCTCCAAATCGCGCAGTTTGCTCTGCTCAGACGCTTGAATCTTTTGCACAGGTATCCCCGTCTTCTCCTCGACAATCGCCTGAATATCGCGCAGTGTCACCTCGACCGTATTGGTTGCGGCTGGGGTGTGGGCGATGAGATCGCGTAGGCGCATTTCTTCCTTGTGCAACGCAGCAGCGCGTTCGTATGCTTCGACCTCCGTGGCCGCCTGTTTGTCCCGCACGACCTTGTCGAGTTGCGCCCGCAAATCTTCCTGCTGATTATCGCCAATGCGCAAGTTCGCTTTCGATCCCGCCTCATCCAACAAATCGATCGCCTTATCAGGCAGATAGCGGTCGGAGATATAGCGGTTCGACAGCGTCACACATGCGGCAATCGCCTCATCCGTATAACGCACCTGGTGATAAGCTTCATACTTCGGTCGGATACCCTGGAGAATTTGAATCGCTTCGTCAACCGTCGGCTCGTCGACCGTCACCGGTTGGAAACGCCGCTCCAGAGCCGCATCCTTCTCAATCTGGCGATACTCTTTCAGCGTCGTGGCGCCAATCACCTGAATGTCGCCGCGGGCCAGTGCAGGTTTTAGGATGTTGCCGGCATCCATGGACCCCTGCGCTTGTCCGGCTCCGACCAGCAAATGAATCTCGTCGATGAACAAGATGACTTCCGGGCGAGATTGCAATTCTCGAATCAAATGGTTCATTCGCTCTTCAAATTGTCCGCGGATTCCCGTGTCCGCCACAAGCGACGAAACGTCCAAGTTATAAACCTGCTTGTCTCGCAACTTGGCCGGCACGTCCCCCTCCACAATGCGCAACGCCAATCCTTCTGCGATAGCCGTCTTCCCGACGCCCGGTTCGCCAATCAGGACAGGATTGTTTTTATTGCGCCGATTGAGAATTTCAATCACGCGGGCAATTTCCTTGTCGCGGCCAATCACCGGATCGATCCGGCCTTCCTTCGCCCAATCGGTCAAGTTTCGCCCGTATTCATCGAGGAAACCGCCGCCACCTTTGCGAGCACCGCCTGGTTGCATAGGCATCTCCTGTGCTGCAGGCGCAATGCCAGAAAGCATTTCAAACATATCGTCCATCGACGGAAACCCGCCAAATGGTCCCATATTCACAGGCGATTTATAAGAAGCTCGAAGTTTTCCAAAACATTCGGCACATACATGTAATGCATTTTTGTGTCCATTCACATTGACGCGAACTTCTGTGTTCGCCTGATGTTCTTTACAAATATCACAACGCATGTTTCAAGACCTCCTTCGTCATATTCACATTCGTTGTTGACTTTAACTTTCTTTGACCTTTTTGATGTCAAATTGACTTTGACTAACTTTGATTATATACGGTTTTGATGAATTTGCAAGTGGGACACGAGACAATGGCGACACGTGTAAAGGGATTCGCGGCTGGATTGTCATTCGAAACGACGCGCGATTCGGCCTAAAGTCCTAGAGCCTAAGCATAAATTGAAGAATTTTATCAGACATTCCAGGCAGCGACTCGTGCCCGAAATCCGGGAACAACTCCAATTGTTTCTCCGCCATAATCTTGTTATACGCGGCAAATTGCGTCGATGGTGGGCACACGGTATCCATCAGCCCCATCCCCCACATGACTTGTCCGCGAATGCGCGGCGCCAAGTGCTGAATGTCAATATAGCCAAGCCGTGTGAAGATTTCATCTTCCCGTAGGTGCTGCGGATCATGGTTTCGAAAAAACGGCACAATCTCCTCCAAACAGCCACCCAAATCCATTTCCCAGGCCCGCCGATAGTCGCCGAGAAATGGGTAGACGGCAGCGCACCTCCGAATCCGCGGTTCCAATGCGGCACAAACGACAGCCAGCGCACCGCCTTGCGACCACCCCACGACACCGATGCGATTCGAATCAACCTCCGGAAACTCCATGACAAGATGTGCAAGTTGTACCGTATCTAAATAAATCTGACGGTACAAAAGGTTGTCTGGTGCGTCCTCCAAGCCGCGGATAATATGACCACGGTACGTAGTCCCCCGCACACGCCCCGTATCCTCTGAACGGCCTCCTTGGCCACGGCAGTCCATCGCAATCACCGAATATCCCAGCTATGATTTAAATATGTTTTTTTGGAGCGAAACAACCGTTGGACCTAGATGCGGTGTATATCATTGCGGAGGTGCCATCCCCCATTCCGTACAGAGTGGGAGATATGTGCCCATGCCGAGTCACCGATGGCTTCAAAGTGGACAAAGTGATGGATATGCAGCAAAGCGACGATAGTCAAGATGACTGCTGTCGCTGGAACGGACAGCACTGCAAAACGTCTGGACATCCAAGTGATTGCGCGTCCAGGGAAAGGAAGCGGCTGGTCCCCTTTTGGAAAATTACATAAATTTGTATTTATCGCCTGACCTGCTGGCTCATTCGCCTCGCTTGGTGGACGTTGTAAGTCGCGGAGAATTTGCCGATATTCAATCAAATCTGCCTGACAGGTGAAACAAGTAGGAAGATGCCGCTCAAATCGCTTGCGACACAGTTCGTCGTGCAGCTCACCAAGTGCGTAATCGAGACAATACGTGCATTGGTCATGCATATTCTCCATTCATACCTCACTTTTGCATGTTTGCGCTGTGTCGGCAGTCCAATCAATGCGAATCGATTCTATCTACCGTAACCAATCGCCCAAATGCATCACGGGCCTGTCCAATTCATCATACCACCAAGTCGCATCGACGACGACGATGCCACCGATAAACATACAATACTCCACAAATTCTCCATACAACAGAAGAGACGAGCCGATATACTCGATCCTACACAAACCTACTTCGGACAGCGTGCTCGCAGCTGTCCGCTTTTTTATTCTCCCGCATCCACAGGGTTTACAGGCGCACACACTCGTTTACCCTATAAACAGAGATTTCATTTTTCCGATTACGTTCCCTATCAGCGATTCTCGTATCCGAAAGGAGCACGCCGATGAACGTCGTATTAGCCACACTAAACGCCAAATATATTCACTCTTCGCTTGCGCTGCGCTACTTAAAAGCTTATGTCGAACGAGACTTCCCCAACACGTGCATCCGCGAATACACCATCAAAGAGCCTGCGACAAAAATCGTCGCTGACTTGTATGCAAAAAAACCAGACGTCATCGGTTTCTCCGTATATATCTGGAACGTCGAGCAGACGTTGCCCATCCTCACGATGCTCAAAAAAGTACTGCCCAAAACCATCATCGTCCTGGGCGGTCCAGAAGTATCGTACGACACGAAATATTGGATGAAGCGTTGCCCGGATATCGACGTAATTGTCCGTGGTGAAGGGGAATCGACATTTCACGAACTGCTATGCGCCTTCTCAAGGCGCGACAGTATGGCCAACATCCGCGGTATCGCCTATCGTGAGGGCGAGCACATCCATCTCACCCCCGCACGGGTGCAACAACCACTTGCAGAGATTCCAAGTCCGTATCAAGATCTCACGGACATCCAATCGTTAAAGCATCGAATCGTCTACTACGAGACCAGCCGCGGTTGTCCGTTCTCCTGTCAGTTTTGCTTGTCTTCTATCGAATCTGGCGTTCGTTACTTCCCGATGGAACGCGTGAAAACTGACCTCAAACGACTCATCGACGAAGGTATCCGAATCATTAAATTTGTCGACCGGACATTTAACCTACACCGCAAATATGCCCTTGAATTGTTTTCGTTTCTCATCGAACACAGAGGCAATACCGTCTTCCAATTCGAGATAACTGGCGACATCCTGCACAAAGACATCGTCGAGTTCCTCAGAGAAAATGCCCCAGAAGGGCTATTTCGGTTTGAAATCGGCGTGCAGTCAACCAACGACCTCACCAATCAACTCGTCAAACGCCGTCAAAATTTCGCCCGCCTGCGCGATACGATTCTCGCAATCAAGGATTGCGGCAACATCGTGCAGCACCTCGACCTGATTGCTGGACTGCCCGAGGAAGATTACGAGTCGTTCAAGATGACCTTCAACGACGTGTTTGCGTTCGAACCAGACGAGTTGCAGTTGGGATTCCTGAAAATGCTGCGCGGCACCGGTATGCGCGCACGAGCTGCCGAATTTGGCTACGTGTACATGGATCACGCGCCGTACGAAATATTTTCAAACCGCGTGCTATCGTATGACGATGTGCTTCGAATGAAGCAAGTCGAAGATGTACTCGAGAAATATTGGAACGAGGGCAAGGTGCGTCATACGGTTCGCTATCTGACACGACACGTGTTTGCATCGCCCTTTGATTTTTTCCAAGCTTTCGGCGACTACTGGCAAAAACGTGGCTGGGATACCATTGGACATCAGCTCGACGACTTGTATACCCGACTTGATGAATTTCTCGAAACCACCTGCGAACCTGCGCAACGACAAGCGGCCAACGCCTATATGATTTACGACTTTCTCTTGCAGCATCGAGTACGGCCACACAAAGTCTGGTGGCAGAAAACGGTGCGGCGTGCCGACCGTGCGCGGCTCATCGGCGAGATCGGAACGCAAACACAAGTCTTCGGCGATGCATTGAACCACCTATCTTTAAACCCGAGTGCGCTCGAAAAACACAGTGTCATTGAACTTCTGCCATGGCACATCTATCCCGATGCGCCGCATCTAGGTCCAACACCGCAGCCGGCGCTGTTGGTGGTGTATTACCCACCGGGGCTACAAAAAGGACAATCCCCGATAGCCCAGATATATCCATGGGCACAAGACACACAGGACTTCGTCTCCTGAGGCTTTGCGCAATCGGGTGAAACACTCGTGGTGAGGCGTGTTTGAATTTTCCGCCCCATACCTGCTATCCTGATTGAATCATCGAACTGACACGCGACGGGTTGTGTTCGCCCTGTGCGCACAATCCATCACGTCTTTGTGCCATCCGATACATAAGAAGGAGGATCCCACATGCAACCCCCAAAGGCAAAGCGCATTCCCCATCCGCACGTCTTGCACGACCATGTGCGCCCGGACGACTACTACTGGTTGAGAGAACGCGAGAACCCTGAAGTCATCCAATACCTTGAAGCAGAAAATCAGTACTACGACGCGCACATGAGGCCACTTGCGCCACTGGCAGATAAAATTTACGAACAGATGGTCGCACGGATTCCGGAAGCGGAAAACGATGTCCCAGCGGTACGCGGGCCCTACTATTACTACAAAAAAATGGACAAGAATTTGCAGTACCCGATTTACGTGCGCAAACGCGCAACCTCTCGGGATGAATTAGCCACAGCCTCCGAGGAGATTGTGCTCGATGTCAACGCGCTGGCCAGAGACGGCGAATATCTCAGTGTCACAGTTCTGCGTATCAGCCCGGATCACCGCCATTTAGCGTACCTTGAGAATCGCGATGGCACGGACAAATACACGCTGTGCGTGCGCGATATCGAAACCGGTGAGATGCTGCCCGAAAAGATAGAAAACGTGTTTATTTACGAAAGCGTGGAATGGGACAGAACTGGCGAGTTTCTGTACTATCTGACCGTGGATGAGAGTCAGCGCCCCTATCGCCTGTGGCGTCACCAAATCGGGCACACGGGTCAAGACGAATTGTTGTACGAAGAGACGGATATCACGTTTACACTCAGCCTCGCAAAGTCGCGCAGCGGACGCTACCTATTCCTTACGTCGTCGACCAAAACGACGAGTGAAGTCCACTTTATCGCTGCAGATGCGAAAACGGGATCCCTCCAAGTCGTTGACGAGCGACGCGCGGGAATCCTCTACGAAGTCGAACACTGGGGCGAGGATTTTCTCATCCTCTCAAACGAAGGTGCGACAAACTTTCACCTCTGGCGCTGCCCGACCGACGATTTGGCACCAAGTGGGCGAACAGAGCTCTTTTCCTACGACAAGTCGCGCTATCTCCAGGCAGTGTATCCATTCAAGGAGGCGCTTATCATCAGCGGACGCGAAGACGGCCTGACGGCATTATGGGTGTACCGCGACGGAAGCCTCACGCGCCTTGACTGGGATGAACCTTTGTATACCGTTGCCATGGGACACAACCTGAGCTACGACACGACCGAAGTGCTCATCGAGTACGAGTCCTATCTGACGCCAAGGACCACCTATTTGTATCACCTCGATACAAATTCGAAGACGCCCCTGCAAGTGGCGCCCGTCGCTGGTGAATTTACGCCGGAGGCGTATCGCCAGGAACGCCTCTTCGCGACCGCGCCGGACGGGGTCCGCGTACCGATGACCGTCGTCTATAGGAAGGATGCCTTCGCGAACGGCCCCGCTCCGTTGATTCTCTCGGGATACGGATCATACGGCATCACAAGTGATCCCCATTTCGATGCGACGCGCCTCCCCTTCCTCGATTCAGGCATCGTGTTTGTCACGGCGCAAGTTCGCGGCGGGTCAGAAATGGGCCACGATTGGTATGAAGATGGCAAGTTGTTAAACAAACGAAACACGTTCACCGATTTCATTGCAGTGGCTGAAGACCTCATCGCGCGCGGCTACACGACAGCGGATAAAATGGCGGCACGCGGCGGGAGTGCGGGCGGTCTCTTAGTAGGGGCCGTGGCGAATATGGCCGGGCACTTATTCAAAGTCATTACGCCAGCGGTGCCGTTTGTCGACGTCGTGACGACCATGCTCGACGCGTCGATCCCGCTGACCAGCTTAGAATGGGATGAATGGGGCAACCCGGCAGACAAGACGTACTACGACTACATGTTATCTTACAGTCCATATGACAATGTCGAAGCGAAAGCGTACCCGCACATGCTCGTCACAACCGGCCTGAATGATCCACGTGTCGCTTACTGGGAACCGGCGAAGTGGGTTGCGCGGCTGCGGGCGACCAAAACTGACGACAACACGCTGCTGCTCAAAACAAACATGGGGGCAGGACACTTCGGCGCATCGGGGCGATTCAACCACCTCAAAGAGGCAGCGGAACACTACGCCTTCATTCTCGACAAGCTAGGCGTCGACATGAAGTGATTTACACAGCACAAAAACAAAGAGGTCGTCTCCCCGAACGGTGACGACCTCTTTGCGCTGCACTCCCCCACAACCGTCTCTCCAAATCGATTCAATCAGATTTCGGCTTCGCTTTGCCGCCGCTGCGGATATACGCATAGCGCTCGGCGAACTGCTTCTCCTGGCCCAACCCTTTCGGGTGATAATACTGCGTGCCGACCAAGGCATCGGGTAAATACTGCTGTTCGACCAAGCCTTCCGGGTAATTGTGCGGATACTTGTAGTCGACACCGCGCCCCAACTTCTTGGCGCTGGCGTAATGCGCGTCTTTTAAATGAACGGGAATATCGCCGACGTGTTTTGTCTCCACATCTTGCATCGCACGACCGATCGCAGTGGTCACCGAATTGGACTTCGGCAACAAACACAGCTCCATCACAATTTTGCTCAGCGGCAACTGCGCCTCCGGAAAGCCAAGTCGCTCCGCGGACTCAATCGCGGCGATGGCGTGCGATGTCGCAGCGGGAAACGCCAACCCAACATCTTCGTCCGCAACACAGAGAATGCGGCGGGAGAGGCCGATGAGATCGCCTGATTGAATCAAGCGCGCCAAGTAGTGTAGTGCCGCATCGACATCACTGCCGCGCAGGCTTTTGTGAAACGCACTGAGCAAATCGTAGTGACCATCGCCATTTTTGTCCGAAGACAGACTCTTTTTTTGCAGACACTCGACTGCGATCTCGACCGTGATGTGAATCGTTCCGTCGTCGTCCGGATCTGTCGACAATACCGCGATTTCAACCGCATTGAGCGCCTTTCGCATATCGCCACCAGACGCCTCGGCGAAATGGCGCAAGGCTTCCGAATCTAAGCGCACTGAGTATTTGCCAAGGCCCCGCTCCGCGTCAGCCAGCGCACGCTCGATACCTTGTTCGATATCACTTGGTTCCAGCGACTTCAGTTCAAGTATTTGACATCGGCTGCGCACAGCCGGGTTGACGTCGTGAAATGGATTCGCCGTGGTCGCAGCGACCAGCGTAATGAGCCCACTCTCGGTATATGGCAAAAGATAATCCTGCTGTTTCTTATTGAAGCGATGAATTTCATCGAGAAACAAAATCGTCGTGCCTTGCATCTTCGCATCGGCAACAATTTTCTCAACGTCCTTCTGGCCGGCATCCACCGCATTCAGTTCGGCAAACGGGAGGTTTAAGGTGTTGGCCAAGGCATTTGCGATGGTCGTCTTACCCGTTCCAGGCGGTCCGTACAGCAAAATCGACACGGGCCGCTTGGCCTTCACCATACGATGAATAAACCTGCCAGGTGCAAGGAGGTGTTTCTGTCCTATTACCTCATCTAGCGTGCGCGGACGCATCCGATACGCTAATGGCTCGTTTTTTATCGATTCAAAGAGAAACATGGTTGGGCACCAATCCCTTCTACATGCACATCAAGCGCCCTTTGAGCAACCATCCACGCAATAACCCCACAATGACTTAAAACAAGCCAGTGATGGTCCCCTGCTCGTCGATATCGATTTTCAGCGCATTCGGTATCTTCGGAAGCCCTGGCATCGTCATAATATCGCCTGTCAAACAGACAATAAAGCCGGCACCCAGTGAGGCGCGCACCTCGCGAACGGTGATCTGAAAACCGCTGACCTGTCCACGCAACGTTGCGTCGTCTGAAAAGGAATACGGCGTCTTCGCGATACAAACGGCCAAATTCCCCCAGCCGTTCGCCTCGCATTCCGCCAATTGTCTTCTCGCCACATCGCTGAACACAACGCCAGCTGCCTCATATACCTCTGTGGCAACTCGCTCAATTTTATCGACAAGTGGCGCCTCCAACGGGTACAACGGTCGAAAGTTACTTGCACCTGATTCCACCTGTGCAACGACCTTTTGCGCCAAATCGACACCCCCGAGTCCACCCTGCGCCCACACTTCCGTGCGCGATACCATAAACCCTTGTTCGTCACACAGCTGTTCGACAAACGTTAACTCGGCTTCCGTGTCATCCGCAAAACGGTTTAAGGCGATCACAAATGGCACACCAAATTTGCTGACAATACGGGCATGGTGTTTGACATTCTCAAAACCGCGTTTGATTGCCTCGAGATTCTCTTGCGTCAATTCGCTGCGTCGAACCCCGCCATGATACTTCATCGCGCGCACCGTGACGACAATCACAGCGGCATCTGGGTGAAGGCCGCCTTTGCGCGACTTGATGTCAAAAAACTTTTCCGCGCCCAAATCGGATCCAAACCCAGCCTCTGTCACCACGTACTCGCCAAGGTTCAACGCCATTTTCGTAGCTATCAACGAATTGCAACCATGCGCAATATTGCCAAATGGCCCACCATGGACAATCGCCGGTGTGCCTTCTAGGGTCTGTACGAGATTGGGGCGGATAGCATCCTTTAGGAGGACGGCCAGTGCGCCTTCGGCGCCCAAGTCGTGAACGGTCACAGGCTGTTTGTCATACGTGTAGCCAATTAAAATCGCGCCCAACGCTTCCTTGAGTTCCGAAAACGATTCGACTAAGCAAAGAATAGCCATCATTTCGGAAGCAACCGTAATATCAAACCCAGATTCTCGGACCACCCCATTGTTATCTCCGAGACCGACGATGATGCGGCGGAGTGAGCGGTCGTTGAGATCGACAACGCGCTTCCAAACAACGCGCTTCGGGTCGAGATGCAAGGCGTTCCCCTGGTGAAGGTGATTGTCAATCAGTGCACTTAATAGATTATGGGCCGTGGTGATGGCGTGAAAGTCCCCAGTGAAATGCAAGTTCAGGTCGGCCATCGGCAGTATCTGCGCGTAGCCGCCGCCAGCCGCGCCACCTTTCAGGCCAAAATTCGGACCGAGCGACGGTTCCCGAATACACACAATCGCGTTCTTGTTCAGTTGATGTAAGGCTTGGCCAAGGCCGACCGTAACCGTTGATTTCCCCTCGCCTGCAGGCGTCGGACTCATCCCTGTCACCAATACGAGTTTGCCTTGTTGTTGACGAGGCCGATGAAGAAGAGACAAATCTAGCTTCGCCTTATACCTGCCATATGGCTCCCAATCGGCTTCGTCTAAGTGCAGCCGATTCGCGATGTCGGCTATGGCGCGCATCTGAATCGATTGAGCAATCTCAATATCCGTCTTCACGGTAATCCTCCCTTACGGGCCTGGTGCAGCGCTGTCGCCCGAGCTTCCCGCAGCGCTTCGCCAAATTCCTTACCCGTGGCGCCCGTATTCAATGACTTCCCCGAAACCGACTGAATCACGCGCCAGTAATCAGGCATCGATTCTGCGTTCGGGCTATGGGCATTCGGATTGTTGCGTCCCCTGTCGTCGGCCATTCCGATAATGGAGAAACCGTCGACGCCAAGCGGTGTGCGATGGGCGTCTGTGAGGAGATCGACGACTTTCGTACACTTCATCTTATCTAACACGTGAATCTTCATATGTTGCTCTGTTGCAAATAAGGCCGCTTGTGTCCAGTGCGTGGGCAGTCGCAGACGTGCGCAAAGGTGTTTGACCAGTGGCACACCAGCCACCTCATGCCCGTGGTGCGCAGGCCATTTGTGACGAGGTGTGCGCGCCTTGCCGACATCGTGAACCAGCGCCGCAAAACGCACTTCTTCACGCGTCGTCAACGCTGCGGCAGCATCGAGAACCTGCATCGTGTGTTCGAAGGCGTCACCTTCCGGGTGCCACTTCAACGGCTGCTCAACACCCTCCAGCGCGGCAACCTCCTTGAAGTGGACATCGAGCACGCCTGCGCGCTGCAGCCACCGAAAGAAAAGTGACGGCTTGTCGGACGCCAAAGCGCGCTTGAGTTCCACAAACACGCGCTCAGGGCTCAGCGACGTCAGTTCCTCACGCAGTTTTCGCATCATCAGAAGCGTGTCATCTGCAATCGTGAAGTTCAGCTGTGCCGCAAACCGTGCCGCGCGATACACCCGCAAGGGATCTTCCGAAAATGCCGCGGACACCGCCCGAATCACCCCTTGGTCAATATCCTGGCGGCCACCGTATGGGTCAAACATCTCTTCTGTCAACACGTCGACTGCCATGGCGTTGACCGTCAAATCGCGACGATATAAATCCTGCTCAATCGTTACCTCCGGTGTCGATACGACCTCAAATCCTTTGTGGCCCTGACCGACCTTGCGCTCCATCCTCGCCAACGCAAATTCCGTCACCGCATCGCCCACTGTCATTCGGAACACAGCAAACGCCGCACCGGCGACAAACGCGTCTGGAAACAATTCCTGGAACGTTTCAGCCCGAAGCCCTGTAACGCAGTAATCGCTATCCGTCGCTGCCCGGCCCATATAGGCGTCACGCACCGCACCTCCGACAAGGTACAGCCGTCCACCCGCATCTGCAATTTTCCGTGCAATGGCGTAAATTTCGTTCACGTCTTAGACACCCTCGTTCAACATCGATAGCTGTGTTTCCATCAACCACTCGTGTATCGTTTGATAAGCCGGTTCATCCGTATCACCTCGTCCCATTGTAACGCGGATTTAGATTTCCGCACACCCATCCCTCAATGCCGCAGCACCAAACGTTGCGAAGCAAACCAAAGAGGCCGCCCTAAGCCGCAGATACTGCGCCAAGGACGGCCACCACGCATCAAGAAGTCGAAGCTTACTGCAATGACTCCTGTGCACTTTCGACACTTTGTTCCATGGTCATCGGTTTATCCATACGCTGGTCAATCGTCATATTCGTGACCACCCGCGTCGCACCTGCAAGCGCTTCTTCGTGGATCTCTTTCGCGACATCCATCAAATCGGCCAATTCTCCCTCAATGACGGTCGAAGTCGGGGTCACCTGATACTTCAGTCCCCGTTTCTCAATCAACCGCAGCGCTTGCCCGACGTGCGAGCTGAAACTTGACGTATTCGTACCGACCGGAACGATATTGATTTCAAGCAGCGGCATCACACACACCTCCAGACACACAGTGGGGTCTGTGTTAGGTTGCCATGTTCAACGAAATACATCCGCACTGTGCTCGTACGCGACATCCGGTTGTTCATTGCGCGCGTTGACTGCGCGGGCGAGCACAAACAACAAGTCAGACAACCGATTCAAATATTTGAGCGTCGGCGCATGAATGTCTTCCACCTGCATCAATGCCACCGTTCTGCGCTCTGCTCGGCGGACGACTGTGCAGGCCACGTGCAAATAGGCGGATCCGATACTGCCACCGCGAAGAACGAACTTCTTGATGGCGTCCGCCTCTTCTTTATACCTATCGATAATGGGTTCAAGCGTGGCTGCGGCGTCTTCCGGCGTGCGAAACGTGTACTTTTCACTATTGACGGCTGCCAAGTCCGCCCCCACATCCCATAATGTCTGCTGAATGTCGAGGAGTAGCGCGGCGATATCCTCGTGCCCCTCCTGCGTGAGATGGCTTGCCGCCAATCCTATAAACGATCCCGCCTCGTCTACCGTCCCATACGCCTCAACCCGCAAGTCGTTCTTGTATCGGCGAATCCCACCAATCAGCGCCGTCTTTCCTTTATCCCCACCGCGCGTATAAATCCTCAATATGATCCACTCCCTTATCACGCTGAGATCCTGACCAAACGTCGAACAGGATGACCGTCATACCCGCACCCCACCTGGTTGACCAATGCTCGCATACACCGGCCGCAAATCGAGATGCTGGCGTACCACATTTGCCAATTGGTCGTACGCGGCAGTCCGCAAATCAACCATGCTGTGTGCCGTTTCTTGGAGATTGAGCCCAAACGCCTGACAAACGGAAGACATCCATTGATTGCGAAAGTCGTCATTATCAAAGATACCATGTAGATATGTCCCAACGACGCGTCCGTCAAGCGCGATCGCGCCATCTGGTCGCAACGCCTGCTCGCCGTCGCTCTGCACCATCGCAAAAGCCGAGGCCCCCGGCAGATACGTCGTCACACCCATGTGAATCTCGTAGCCACATAGCCGTATCCTATCATCACCCTGTGCTGCGTAGCCCTGTACCAATACCGTCGATTTCTCTCGCGCCATCGTCGTCTCTACCGGCAACATGCCAAGACCTTCTTGCGCGCTGGTCGTCGACTCCTGGCCGTCGGGATCATACACAGCTTGCCCTAACATTTGATAGCCGCCGCAGACGCCGAACACAAACGCACCGCGCTCGGCAACCGCCCGAATCGCCGCAGCCCACCCGGTTTCGTGGAGCCACGCCAAATCGTCCATCGTATTCTTGGTGCCAGGCAGAATGACGGCATGCGACTCGCCGATTTCCTCGGGGGTCTGACAAAAAGCCGCGTCAATGCCGGGTTCGAGAAAAAGCGGATCGAAATCTGTGAAATTCGAGATGTGCGGCAGTTGGACAATGGAAACCCGCAAAGCGTCCGAAGTGTGCGACGACACGCGACGATAACGCTCTCCCCCGATGCCCATCGAATCCTCTTCCTCAATGCCGATATCGTCTACGTAAGGGATAACGCCAAGAACCGGCACGCCTGTGTACGATTCCAAGAGCCGCACCCCGTCGTCGAACAAAGCTTTGTCTCCCCGGAACTTGTTGACGATAATCCCCTTTACACGACTGCGCTCTTCCGGCGTGAGCAACTGCATCGTCCCGACCAGTGAAGCAAAAATGCCGCCCCGGTCAATATCGGCCACCAACAGTACATCCGCGTCGGCCATTTGAGCCGTGCGCATATTGGCAATTTCCGTATCTTTCAGGTTCATCTCAACGGGACTGCCAGCCCCTTCGATGACAATGACGTCGTGCCGCTCAGCCAAGTATGTATAGCTTTCCACCACAGATGCCCAAATCTCTCCAAGCCTGTCGCGATAATACGCCCGCGCCGACGTCGTATCGTACACGCGGCCTTGCAGCACCACTTGGGATCGGTCTTTACCCGTAGGTTTGAGCAATACGGGATTCATATGCTCATTCGGCTGCAACCCACACGCGGCTGCCTGCACGGCCTGCGCCCGACCGATTTCCCTCCCCGACGGCGTCACCGCCGAATTGAGGGACATGTTCTGCGACTTAAACGGCGCCACGCGGTACCCGTCTTGATACAGAATGCGACATATCGCGGTGCACAGTACACTCTTGCCGACATTCGAAGCCGTCCCCACGACCATGACAGCTTTCGCCATGGCTTTGCCCCCTCTCGTGTTTCACGCACGCGATGCACTTACACCACAAATCGCTATTTCATAGACGCCATGGTCACAACCAACCCCAACACAAAAAGCACTCCTTCATCAGCGAATGAGAGTGCTTGTAAAAGACGATAGCCGCCCCACAAACACCTTCCTATCGACCGTAGGTTAACGGTGTTTTCGAAAGAAGGCAGGTCTCCTGGCTCAGGTTCATCGCGCCCCAGCACCCTTCCCAGGCTTGACACCCAGTGGCAGTTGCCAGCGCTCCCCATCACAGTGGCGGGACCGCATCGGATTTGCACCGATTTCCCTATTAAGTCCACACGCACATGCACTCAAACACAACTCGCGTGCGGACACCTTCATCGAACATGGATTCCATTACCTGATTCAGTTCCATCCCTGCAATTACGACAGCGTACGCTCAATTGTTTCATATACTACACGTCGGCATTCCCGTCGTCTAGCACTTGATGCGATAGGGTAGTCACCTAGCACCCCGCAGTTACGTCTACAATTGCTCGCTACATCATACGTATCAACCACAGACACCAGTTTGTCCAGCCATGTACCCGCACAAAATGACCCACCTGGTGCACTATTTCAGAAAGGCCGATGATAGATGACGAAATCAACGCCTGGCTTACGACAACTAAAACCCGGTGTGTTCATCCATGACAGCGATAGCCAATACGAACTAAAGGCTATGCGCTATGGTGCATACACGCCAAGTTCACCGATTCACGAGGCAAAACTGCTTGTCCGCGCCGGTCAATATAAACAAGCAAAAGCACTGTACCTCTCCCTCTTGCGCCATAAGGAGTCCTTCGCGCTGCACCGTCGACTCGCGCCCTTACTGACGTATGACGAAACCTTGGCGATGATTGATAAGTACTGGGACTACAAAAAACTGCGCCATTTCTATCAAGAACGCGCCAAAACATATCCCGTTTCAAGCCAGCGGCGATCTCGCACCAAATGGTTACCCTGGCTGCTGGTCGGCCTCGTGTTGCTTTCCCTACCACTCCTGTACGGTTTGCACCGTTATCTGCACCGAGTCACCACGACCAACATCGAAGAAACGTACCAAAACACCATCCAGCATATTGCGCAACTCCCTACATTCCAGTTTGCGGGGACGATTCACGTTCCAAGTGAAGACTCAGACGCGATTGTCCATACAGTGGATACGGCCTCCATGACACCAGAAGCTGCTTACGAGCTTCTCGACAACACCGTTCCCATAGGGTACGCCGTGAGCCATGGCAACAACCAGTTTACCATCTACCTGTTGCCCAGCACGGCCAATACGTCATCTGGACAACCTGTCGACGACGTCGTCTCACAACCAAGCATTTCAGCCGCTCAACTCAATGTCGTGCGCACGGCCTATCAATACTATCTCGCTACACACGCCAATCAGCCGCCTGCAAAACTCACAGCCCTTGAGGGAATGGTACCGTCTAGCATCAACTTGTCCAGTATTCCCTACGTTCCCGTTGCCGATCCGTCCACCGCCATCACCAACGGCACATCCCAACCCGTGCCATTTATCAAACCTGTCGTCTACATCAACCTGCAAAAACGCACCTTGTCCCTGCAGCTCAACGGCAAAACCGTACTGCACACGCCAGTCGGAATCGGCAATACGAACGATCCCACTCCAACAGGCGACTTCACCGTCTCTGAGCGCAAAGTCAATCACGCAACCGGCGTCTATGGACAATACATCTTCCCACTCAACGAAAGTAGCTACGCGCTGCACGGCACCAACGACGAACACCGCATCGGCTCCGCCGATTCACTTGGCTGCATCGAGATTCCAAGTGCCGCCCTGCAAAAATTGTACGACACCATCCCTATCGGCACCCAAGTCCTCATCCAAAATGGCGACACGCCAACACCCCCGACGTCATTCCGGGCGTAGGGTGGCGGTTGTGGCGGGAGCCGCGGGAGTGGGGCGCGGGGTAGGGCTGGGAGCAGGTCGCGGTCGAATAGTGCACGTTTTCTGCCTTATTTGTGACATTGCAGCAGATTCGGGGCATTTAGTGCATGAACTCTACCTTATGCCCGGAAAATCGGTGGAAATCGCGGCCCAGGGTGGCAAATAGGGTATTTTTTCGACCTTATCCGGCGGCCTTTCAGTTGATATGTCTTATTAGGACATGTATGCGGGTGCCAGGGGGCGTATGGGGCTTCGGAGACGATGAGGCTTGGGTGATGGGTCGGCAGCCGGGCCCGTGCCGGAAACCAGGCAGCATAGTGCACGTTTTCTACCCTATTTGTGACATCGCAGCAGATTCGGGGCATTTAGTGCACGAATTCTACCTTATGCCCGCAAAATCACCGCAAATCACGGCCCAGGTAGCGAATAGGGTATTTTTTCGCACTAGCGTTGCATTAAAATTTTTAGGGTTTGTCAAGAGGGGAGGCTAATTAAAACCGAACAGAAGGATTCGAATGTTCAAGATGTTGTAACCTCAAGGACATAAAAAATCCTTAGAATAGAAAGAACAGGTTGCCCTGTCCAAATCTAATCTAAGGACGCACATGGGCAAGCATATCATAAAATCCACATTGGCGGAATACCTTTCTCCACTGAATCCAGTGGAAATGTTGCGTGAGATTAAAACACTTGGTCTGGATAGGTACACGAAGAAACTCGATTCCATCACGTTTCTCCAATTGCTTGTGTTTGCCCAGTTGCAGCAAATCGACTCCTTAACCAGTCTGAGTGCCTTGTTGAACGAGAATCAACAACTACAGGCTGAACTTGGTCTCGAGTCGATCAGCACATCACAGTTGTCCCGTAAATTGAGACAGATGGACACGAAGTTTCCATCGTCCGTTTTCCAACGATGTGTTGCGCAAATTGCCCGTACTGTCGGGGCAAAGAAGGCCACACAGGCATTAAAGCGGATGAACTTGATTGACGCTTCGACCATCACGATGTGCGTCTCTCAATATCCGTGGGCAGAATTTAGGCAGACAAAGGCAGGTGTGAAACTGCACCTGCGCCTCGTATTTGAGAATGACCTGGCGTATCCGGATAAGGAGATTCTGACGCCTGCCAAACCAGCGGATAGGACTCAAATGGACAATCTGGTGGTCAATGAGCCAGATGCACTCAACGTATTCGACCGTGGTTACGTCGATTATCAGAAATTTGACGAGTATATCCTGAATGGAACACGCTTTGTCACACGACTTCGGGAGAATGCCAGCATCATGGAAGTGTATGAAGAGCGACCTGTGGCACAAGATTCACTCGTTGTTCGAGATGCAGTCATACGGCTGGGTTCGAAGTTCCGGAATATGGTTCATCCAACGCGCTGGCTCGAAGTACTGGACAGTGATGGACGAAGAATCATGATACTCACAAACGATTTAACGATGGATGCAACAGAGATTTGTGATTTGTATAGGAATCGTTGGCAGATCGAACTCTTCTTCAAATGGATTAAGCAACACCTGCATGTAAAGAAATTCTATGGGAAGAGCGAAAATGCGGTCTACAACCAATTGCGCATTGCATTGATTACCTTCTGTTTACTCGTGTTGTTGCGGTTGAGGGTCAAACATCCGGGAAGACTGCTCGATGTCTACAAATGTGTACGATGGCATTGGTCAGAGCCCTTCACAGAGTTTCGGTGTTATTTAAGCCGGCCACCCACAAGAGCATCAACTGGGCGAAAGAAGGTGAAGACAGAAGAAATCTTCGCAATGACGTTACAGCAGTACATAGACGAAGAGATTGAGCACTTAGAGAGTATGGTGTACGACCCAATCTGATAGCCAAAATGTGGGATTTGGGCAACTTGTTAAGGGAACTATGGCTTTTTAGTCCATCTAGGTCAAAACGATAGGTCTGAATATTCTGTTCTATATCACGGAGAGACGAATTGCCACGCTTGACATTTGCAAACGAGTTTAATGCAACGCTAGTGATTTTTTCGACCTTATCCCGCGGCTTTTCAGTTGATATGTCTTATTAGGACATTCAGGTGGGTGACAGGGAGCCGCACATTGGCTTCGGAGACTGTCCGGGTCTCAAACCGGAGCCCTCGCCCCCGACCCGGCAGCATAGTGCACGTTTTCTACCTTATTTGTGACATTACAGCAGATTCGGGCCACTTAGCGCATGAATTTTACCTTATGCCCGCAAAATCACCGCAAATCGCAGCCCAAGGTGCCGAATAGGGTATTTTTTCAACCTTATCCGGCGGCTTTTCAGTTGATCCGTCTTATTAAGACATCCCGCCAGCTGCCATCAGGCCAGCCAAGTGCCTTCCCAGCCCGAATCCCCCACCCCCAACACAAAAAGAGCCCCAAGGTCCCGCTTCTCAGCGTTCCCCTCAGGGCCCTTCTCTTCTCTCTCGCCTGGCAACGTCCTACTTTCCCAGGAGGTCTCCCTCCAAGTATCCTCGGCGCTGGAGGTCTTCACGTCCGTGTTCGGGATGGGTACGGGTGTTTCCCCTCCGCCATTATCACCAGACACGCTTCTGCTTCGCTCAGGTTCAACTCTTCGCTTCCCTTTGCTTCGCTTCCGCTGTGCTTTATACTTCCCTCGCTCCTGAACTATGGAACAACCTCTTCTTC